>JAAOZO010000173.1 GCA_011605715.1 Nitrososphaerota archaeon
ACATGGAACGGCGTAGACAAGGGAGTTTTACTACTTGAAAGGAATCAAGGTCCAATTTATACTCATCAGTCTTCTTATACAACCGCTGCTTATGTGCCATTAGCGACCTTACTGTCCTCTAGTTACCCGTATGGTACTCACAGTACCACCTATTGGGTAGTGATAGACCCAACTCATAACTATGCGCTTGTTCAGCTTTCTCCATTTGCTTTCCAAGTTCTTGACCAAGCTGGCTATCCAGCAACTGGAGCAAGTGTTCAAGCTTTCCTAAACTTAACCACACACGAGGTTCTAGACTTTGGAGCTAAGTTCGTAAATGGAACTTTTGGAAGTGAATTTACTGGACTAATGCCGGGCGCAGGTGCAAACCTAAAGGTTGGATGGGTTGAATTCGTACTTCCTGCTCCTCGTACGACTTCAGGAACAACTTTCAGCAACATAACTTTGCTAGTCAGATATAAGGCAAAAGATCCAACAAATGGCCCTGTAGTAGGAAGGTTCGAAGTAAGCGGGTTTACCTATCCGTTCTCAAGTAACATTCCTTATCAGCCAGGTACTACAATAGATGCTACTTCTGGTTCTCAGTCAGTTACTCTTACTCCAGTAACGTGGAACGTTATAAAAACTACAATTAAATGGGTCTACATAAAGTTCACAGATATTAATGGTAACGATTGGCTAACACATAAAGCTGAAATATACTTCAAGTGGTATGAGAATCCAAATGGAGCGTATCCTTATGGAGGTTCAACTTACGACTATGGAAAAGCAATCGTAAGAATACCTAGTACTTTAACAGGTTCTCCATGGAATGCACAATTCAACTTCACTTTAACTTATGGTGTAGAGTGGTTCTTCAGTTTAGTAGGATCCGGGAATCGTGTGAAACCTTCTACGATAACTTCTCCGTTCCCAGCACAAGCTAAAATGGTTAAGTTAAGCGGCATTAGGATGGTTTCCTCAGCAGAAATTCCACAGACTCTAAGGAGCGACTTAAGCGTAAACTTGTTCTTACCAGCAGTTCAAGCATATCCAAACGGAGTGCCAGTGAACTTATCATGGGCAACGAATGGTACTGGTTACGTAGTTTCTCCAGACCCTGGACCTTCTGGAAACACTTCAATATGGCTACCTTCTAGCGACATAGGGCAAATTAACTTCCAAGCATGGTTCCAAGGAGTAAAAGTATTAGATACTGGAATTAGTGGTGTAATTCCCGCAGGAGCTACACCATTAAGCTTAACTACTACTGACTATGGAACTCAAAAGAACTACAGCTTAGCAATCTATGAGCTTGGCTTTGTACTAAACTTCTACGATGGGCAAACTAAGACTCCAGTTCCAAGCGGAATTCCATTCTTCTTCAACCACCCAGGCCTTGGATTGATAGGACCTACAACAGTTACTGGGCAAGGAGTTTACGACTTAATAAAGGCTGCTCCAGGAGGTACTTATAGCAACTTCTTCATATTGTACAATGGTTCGTACGTGCAAGCTTTGAACGCGAGCATAAGCTTAACTGGAAACTCTCCAAACTTACTCTTGTTATTCCCATCTTACAACTTAAACATGAGCGTATGGAGCCAAGAGCCCTTCAACATAGTAGGGGTAAAAGTAAGACTCTACTCTGAAACAAACTTCTCTAAAGTTGGCCTACCAGCTTACAAGCTTAAAGAAGTCTTTGATTCTCCAATGTTCAGCAGTGCTATGTTCCCAACTGGTTGGACCTACACAGTAACTTACAATCCAGATGGTACTCCTTATGTAAAGTACTGGTCTCCTGAGCAGACAACGACTACTACAGGCGTCTACTTCAAGTTACTGCCAGCAAAAGTTTATGACGTCTGGGTGCACGTACCAGCTTTAGCTAGTGCTGCAAAAGCTGCAGGATTTAGACCAGGTGATGCAAACGCTACTCTGTACTGGAGCAAAGATCCATATCCAGGAGTTAAACCAATAAACTTAACTCAAAACTTACTGTTGCAGTTAATGAGCTACGTCTACGATCCTAAGTTCTCAATTAAAGATGCAGGAGGAAACAGCTTACCATTTGATAATGCGTCTTCTTCTGCATTCTTCGTAGTTGAGCCATGGTTCAGCTATGTTAACGCTACCACTGGTGATACCGAAAGTGCTACTGAAACTTTCTTAACTACTACATTAACTAACTACTTGGTAAGAGCAAACGAAACTGACTCTAGTGGAGCAATAACTGTTCCTTCTGTAAACGCAACTGGAAGTGACTATCCAGGAAAATGCAGATTCATGATTGGACAAAGCACATGGCAGCCAGCAAATGGCTACAGAGTAATGGTTTACTACAAAGGAATACTAGTTTACAACGCAACAGTAAACTTAAGCAACCCATACGTTGGTAAGGAGAATCCAATAATAACTTCAGTATATCCATACGTATTAAAGATAACCAACAACCCATTAGATGCTAAAGACAAGTTTGGAATTGCAAACTTAAAAGTTAAGGTAGCATGGGCAGGACTTAACACTACATGGTGGCCTACTAAAGACTTAGTAACGTGGAAAGCTGCTACTGAGTTCTCGTTGATAAATGCAACGTTGTTGCAGAAAGGATTCAACTTAACCGTAATAGAGAGGATGTGGGGTCCGATACAGAACGCAAGCTTTGTAGTACCAACGATGCCTCCATACTACTCTGATGCGTACTTCGTAACTGAAGGAATAACTGGCTCCGATGGAACCTTCAGATTGCTTATTCCAGTGTGGAATGCAACAACAAAGGCTCCATTGTACACTAAAGGTACCGCGCTGAATTTCACAACTCCAGCAGCTTGGTATCCAGGAAACCTCTCTTCAGGAACTTACCCGCCTACAACTACTGGTGCTCTATTTGGAACTCCAGTGTTTGCAAACTGGACTACAATACCTGGAACAACGAACAACATTCCAGCTGGTGACGTAGTAAGATTAGCCGCGACATTCTACAACCAGAAAGACACAACTTTAGGAACTGCAGTCTTCTCTGACGAAGTAAGAGCATTAAACGCAACTGGCTTATACAACGCAACCTCTTACTACTCTTCTGAGATGGAGACTTACAAGAGCTATGGAAAGGCTCCAGGAGTGTTAAGTGGAGGGCTCTTCCAGGGAAGAAAAGTAGGTCCCCCAACAGTGTATGCTGACTTCTACGCTTACGTAGAAGTTTATGCTCCAGCAAACGACTTAGGAGTTGTAGTGTACGACTACTTCCAGAACATAAATACCGCATACAGCCACGACTTACCTAATCAATACGTTGCAATAGTTAGAAAAGCAATTAAAGATAGCAGTGGAAATGTCTTATCTCCAAGAACTACGTTACTTCAAAGCTGGACTCCAATAAAGAGAATAACCTTACCAAATGGAACACAATTAAGGGCTGTCTTATTGAAGTCGTCTCCAAGCAACATACTCTGGGGCTTCTATGATGTTGACATATTCACAACCAACGTAACACAGAGCGAAGTTAGTTACTTAACTATTCCTTCTGAAAATGAACTTGGTGCGTTCAAGAACTACTCTACGGCTAGTGGTTTAATGCTTGGTGGCGTAGGCGGAAGCTTAGCTGACAAGCAAGTAAGACCTCAGTGGTTAGCAAAATCGTTAAAAGGAAGCGGAGCAGACTGGGATACTGGAATATATGGATTACAGTGGCCCACAAAGCTCAACATAAAAGTTTATGCTGCAGATGGTGTTAGAACATTAAACGGTGCCTATGTGTACATAATAGATGCAAGAACAAACTACAATGTAAGTGTAGCATTAACTGGAAGCACTGGTGAGGCTTCTGAGATCGACAACGTACCATATGATCCAAGCTTAGACCCAACTGTAGATCCATTCACAGTTCCAGGAACTAACCCCGTAACTTTAAGGTTAGGCTTCAACTTACTTAACGGAACTTATATAGTGAAAGTCGTCTACAAGGGCGTAAACGTCTGGGATACCTTCAGAGACCAGCCACAACACAGGTACATATACTTAGGAGTAACTCCACCACCAACTGCTACTGGTGAAGACTTCGATCCTGCTCAAACAAGACCATTCAGCGCGCATGTCTACGACTTAGGAATCAAAGTTGCTGACCAGTCTCCAGCTGCAAGACCACTGTCAGGAGCTACTGTAAAGCTAACTGCTCCATATGGTACTGAAACCGCTACTACAACAGAAACCGGAGAAACAACGTTTACACTCTTACCAGCAGGAACATATGTAGTAGAAGTCTCCGCTCCTAGCAAGTTTGGTACTGTAACTGCAAAACAAGAAGTTAAACTAGCAGACACTACAACAGTATTAGTACCAGTTCCACTCTACGACATTACTCTGAAAGTTGTAAGTCCAAGAGGAACTCCACTAGTAGCTGCCGACGTTAAAGTTGGAGGCATAAGCGTAGGTACTACGGATGCAACTGGTTCTATCGCAATATCTCAAATACCAGCAGGAAGCTATCCAGTAAGCATAACTTGGTTAGGAACTGATGTAAGTCCAACAGCACCATTGAGCGTAGCACTTTCACAAGCTTACTTAGTAACTGCAAGTAAGATAGCTACCGTTACTGTACAAGTACTTGGTGCACAGAACCAAGGATTATCAGGCGCTACTGTAACAATAGGTCCAATAACTGGAATAACAACTGGCGATGGAACATTCACAACAGAAATTCCATTCGGTACTTACACTGCAACAGCGTCTTACAAAGGAGTTTCTGCATCTCAAAGCGTAACTGTAAGCGGAGATACAACAGTAACATTAAGAACTGGAACATTCATTGAACTATTCGGACAGAGCTTAACATTCGCAAGCTTCGTACTCTGGATAATTGCAGTAATAATCATCGTACTGATACTCGTAATAGCTGCACAGGAATACAACATCTACAGAAGAAAGAAGTTACCACAACTCTTTGGCGCAGGTCCAAAGTAAATTTTTGGGGATTTATTTCCCCTCTTTTCTTTTTTTATTTTTTATTCTTTTCTTATCACAACTGCACTTTCTCTTGCCCATCCTATTTTCTCAACTCTATTTCTTGTGGCAACTCTCTTGTTGAGTGCAACTATTCTTTCTACTTTAAAGCCTTCTTCTAATGCTATTTTAGATAGTTCAAGGTCGGATTCTACTACTCCAGTTGGAAATACTCCGCCAGCTAGAAGAAAAACTGCCTTCTTTCCTTCAGAAAGAACTCTTCTAACCTCTTTAAGTACAAGCCTCATGTCTTTAAAGTAAGCTTTAGCAACAGGGGGTATTGAAGGTTCATAAGATTCTTCAATACTACTTAATCCAATAAAAGACCGAAGAAGGTCTGGTTCTTCTCCTCTCAAAAAAAGTTCGTACTCAATTCTGTAAACTTTAGTGTACTCAATCTTGTTTAAGTAAGGTGGCGAAGTAATTACAGCATCAACAGAAGAATCTTCTAAAAAGTCCAAATGCCTAGCGTCGCCTAGTCTTACTTCTGGTTCTGAAGAGAGGAATTTAATTTTCTCTAAGTCTTTTATCATCTTCCCTACAAACCTTTTAAAGAATTTCCTGAAAGGAGGTGTGTTCTTCCTTACTACTCTTAGGACAGAGCCATCTCTGTACGCATAAGAAACTTTTGACGAGGCGCAAATAAGACCAACCTTAAAGAAGTTCCTTATCTTTTCATCTTCTATACTATTTATTAGTTCGTTGAAGAAGACTATGTCTTCAAGAGCATACTTGTTGAAGAACTGCTTAACGAAGGAAGAAACGCTGCTTAAGCTTGGTTTCCTAAACTTTACTTTAAATAGTTTTTGAGCCTCTTCTTTTAACAACTTTGCATCGTAGTCTCTTGTCTTTACTTTTGAAATTAACACCATAAGTGGAGAAGCATCAACCCCTATGCTGTAGTATCCTTTTTCTCTTGAATAAAGTAAAGTAGTCCCAACGCCAACAAATGGGTCCAGAACAACTTTAGGTTCATACCAAAGTAAGTTCACTGCATACTCTACAAAATCTCTTGAGAATCCTTCCTTAAAGTAAAACCAGTTGTATATTGGATATTTTTTGTTCAGTACGAAGGTTGTTATTAGCTTAAGGTCATATCTTTCCTCTATTGGAAAGCTACTCTGAGATCCTGTCATATTTTGCTAGCACTCTTGCAGCTTCTTCAAGCAGTTCTGAAGCTAGGTAATGAAAGCCATATCTTTGAAGAAGAGAGTCTGCAGCTAAGTTTAAGACAAAGCCTCCAACTACTGAAGCTTTAACTAAGTCCAAGCCCTGTGCTGCGAAGCCTGCTATTAGCCCAGCTAGAACGTCTCCAGAGCCACCCTTAGAAAGTCCAGGGTTTCCTCCAACTAAAACTTTTACTATCCTTCCATCACTTACTACTGTGTGGTAGCCTTTAAGTAAAGTTGTACATTTCCTTTGAGAAGAGAAGCTCTTTACTTCAACGTACTTTTCTTTCCAAGTTTCTCCTACTTTAACTCCACTTATCCTAAAGAATTCACCAGCGTGAGGCGTTATAACTAAGCTTCCTTCTTTTATTTGATCTTGGAAAAGGCTAAAAGCCCTTAAGCCATCTGCATCAACTACTACTTTCTTTCCCTTGCTTTGAGCATCCGCCACCAAGCTGCCAACAGCTTCTAAAGTTTCTTCGTTATGCCCTAGACCATTTCCAACTGCAAGTACGTTAGCGTTTTCATAAACTTCAGAAAGTTCGTTTAAGTTCTCTTTGCTTAAGCTTTCTCCAGAAAGAGGAAGAACTATTAGGTCTGGAGCCTGAGCCTTAATAGAGTAAGCTACCTTTTCTGGAGCTGCAACATAAACAAGGCCAGCACCGGCTCTTAGTGCTGCAGTAGCTGCAAGCATTGGAGCTCCAGAGTAAAGCTTGCTTCCTCCAACAACTAGGACTCTTCCGTAGTTTCCTTTGTGTGAAAACCTTTTTCTCGGAGGTATATAAGAAGAAACTTCCTTCTCACTTACTATTAGATTAGCCTCTTCAGGTATTCCAATATCTACTACGTGAACATTTCCAGTTATTTCTTTTTTGCTAATTAGACCTTGCTTAATTGCATGAAAGGTTAAAGTTACGCTAGCTTTAACATAGACGTTGCTCGTTGTAGAAGTAAAGGGGTCTAGTCCAGAAGGTGTATCTACTGCAACCACGTACTTTTTAGACTCGTTTATTAAGAGTATGCTGTTTGCAATTTTTCCCCCAATGTCGCCCTTTACTCCAGTTCCAAATATTGCATCAACAACTAAGTCAGCTTCCTCAAGAGAAGACCTAAGCTTCGTTAAGAATTCTTCTTCGTCTAAGCTAGTTAGTTTTCCTCCTGCTTCAAGAAACCTGCTAAAGTTTGTTTTTACTTCGTTTGTCTTAAGTTCTTGTTTCTTGGAAAGCAAAAACACTTGAACTTCATAACCATCTTTGTGAAGATGGTTGGCTGCAACTAGTCCATCGCCTCCATTGTTTCCAGGCCCGCAGACAATAACAACCTTTGCTGGAAATTTGTTGAGAACTCCCTTTACAAAACTTGCAACAGAGGAGCCAGCGTTTTCCATCAGCTGAAGCCTTGAAATTCCAAGAGCTTCAGCGTTTTCTTCGGTAACTCTCATTTCATCAACCGAGCTTATAGTTCTTTGGCTCATCTCTCCTTTACTAAAAAGTTAAGGCGTTGTTTTAAGGATTTATACTCTTTTTTTCTCAATAAAAAGGTTTAAATTACCTAAGTTACTAAGTAAAGAAAGAGAAAAATGGCGAAAAAGAGAAAATCCAGGGGAAGAGGAAAGGGGGGAAAGGGTAGGTCTGATACTGTACAATGCTACAACTGTGGAGCTTTAATTCCGAGAGATAAGGCAATAAGGGTTGAAAAGCCTGTTTCTTTAGTTGATCCCATGCTTGCCAAAGAGCTGAAGAAGGCAGGAACTTTTATTCCAAAAACAGTTACCACTAGGTACCTCTGCGTTTCTTGTGCAGTACACTTCGGAATAGTTAAGGTTAGGGCAAGGGAAGAAAGAAAGCTTCCCCCAACTCAGGGAGGAGGTGTTCTGTAGATGGCATTCCAAAGGTTAGAGAGGAAGCTTACCAAGGAAAACTTATGGATTCACATACTCTCAGCTCTAAAAAATAAGCCAATGTATGGCTACGAAATTGCAAACTACTTAAGGAAGGATAAAAAAATTGACGTTGCTGTTATAACAGTTTACACTGTTCTTTACAAGATGGAAAGAGAAGGCCTAGTGGAAAGAAAAACTGGAAACGTGCTTAACATGCGAAAAGTTTACTACAACGCAACAGAAAAGGGTTTAAATCTCCTAAAGGATGCTATCAACTACCTAGAAGCAACGTTAGCTTCGATAAAGGGGTAGTCCATCGTGCTTGGAAGGCTAAGGAAGATATCAAAGAAGATATTTTACCCAGTGGCAAAGCTCATTGGCTCTCTTGGAATAAAGCCAAACTTAATAACACTTCTTGGACTTCTTGTTGCAAGCATTGGAGGCTTGCTTTTGATTTTTAAGTTTCCTATTATGGCAGCTTTTTGTTTTCTTGCTTCTGGAGTTCTTGATTTGTTGGATGGGCTAGTTGCTAGGATATATGGAAAGAAGACGAAGTTTGGAGGAACTCTAGACGCTGTTGTAGATAGGTATGAGGAATTTATAATGGTTGTAGCGTCGGCAATTGGAAGGTACGTAAGCTGGCCAATTGCAACCTTTGCAGTTTTTAGCATGATAGCGCCAAGCTACGTTAGGGCAAGGGCTGAGTCTACTGGAGGCATGAAGAAGTGTGACGTTGGTTTTTTGGAGAGGCCGGAGAAGTTGCTGTTCGTAGCTCTCGCAACAATTGGACTAATTTTTTATCCCATGGCTTTAGACGTTGCTTTTGTACTAATAATAGTGCTTGGCCAAATTACTGTAGTTCAAAGGTTGGCTGCAACTTTTAACTTTGAGAAATCTAGGGTAAACAAAGTTGCTAGGAAAGTGCTGAGAAGAAACAAAACTGGCGTGGTTAATAAAAAGGGAGATCTTCGTGTAAGCTTAGATAAGAAGCAATTGCACGACGTTTCTCTCGAGTAGTTTTCTTTTTGCTTTGCTTCTTTATTTTTTATAAAAAATATTTAGAAATTAGGAGTAACAATTTTTATGTTGCTTAAAAACAAAAAGCTTTAAAGCTTCGCACCCTCTTTTAAGAGGTTAAATTGTCTGAAGAAGGAGACTACAAATTATGTCCTAGGTGCAATACAAAGGTTCCAGCTTATATGAAGTTCTGTCCAAACTGTGGCTTAAGGTTAGATGACTCTACTCTAATTAAAAAACAAGAAACTAAAAAAGTTCAAGAGTCAATAGTTCAAGAAACTAAAGTTTTCGAGCAAAAACAAGAAGTAAAGCCTCCTACAACTTTTAAAGAGAAAAGCAACGAATGGCCAAGCAAATGTCCAAACTGTGGTTTTGAAATTAAGGAAGGAGAAAAGTACTGCCCAAACTGTGGCTTTAACATAGAGGTTTGGCTCATGAGGAAAAAAAGAGGCGAAAAGCAAACAACTGTTGCCTACTATACTACTCCAAAAAAGTTCTTCTCCTTTGAAGGTTATTCTTTAGAAGGTGTAACTCCTGCAGCTGTTATGTACTTAGTATGGGCTTTTTGGAATTTACTTATGGCAATTTTAGTTAAGTTAGGTCAAACTAAGCTGTTTTTACCGCCTCCTCTTTCCTATGACAATCCTAGCCTGCAGATAGTTTTCTTAGTCTTCATAGGCGTCGCGCTAATCTTAGCAGCCTTTGGACTAATGCAAGTTAACTCTATTCTTTACCTGCTTGGAATAGTTGTGCTCGCAGTTTCAATACCAATTGGCCTACTTCAGCTTTCATATTCTTTGAACGTTAATCCCTCGCAGTTTACTTCTCCAACTGGAACTCACCAAATGGAAAACTTACTCATGGGCTTCTTAGCAGTAATGATCTCAACTATTGGTTTAATCCAAACACTGAGGATTAGGAAATACTTCTTTGGAGAGTAGTTTTTCTTAAACTTTTCTTGATTCTTTAAAAAATAACTACCACTTAATAATGATTTTTAATTTTATAAAATATTACTATCGTAAACATTCTTTTAAAGTATAAATGGAAACATTTATATAATACTTAAATAACATAACTAGGCACGAGGTGAAAAGTCAAATGTCGAAAAAAGGTGGTTCTCAACTCTTTAACTTAAATTACTTAATCGTACTCTGGATGCTCTCGAAGTCTCCTGCGCATGGCTACGACATACTTATGAACTTCAATAAGATGTTTGGAAAGAAGTTTACTTCAGGAGCGTTATATCCAATGCTCTACAAGCTTGAAAAACTAAATTGGATTACAAGCACTGTAGTTAGCGAGGGTAGCAGGAGAACAAAGAGAGTTTACTACATAAGGGAAAGTGGAATAGAGGCTCTCAACGAGTTTGCTAAAAAGTTTGGTGACTTCTTTGATTTCATGAGCAAGATCAAAGAAACAGGGCTTCAGATACAGCCTCCGCAACCTCCAGTTCAAACGCAGCAACCAGCAACCGTTGCATAGTAAATTTTTTGTTCTTTTATTTTTTGTTGTAATGTTCTTAGTTTTTTGGAGATAATTGCGATAAGAAGAATAAAAAAGCTTTAAGCTAAAGTTTTTAGTTTCTAGAAGGAGACTGTCAACTTAAACTCTTCTTCTTGGAAGATTTTTCTATTACTGAACAAAGAATATAGTTGGCCTATGCTCACCTTCAAATTCACCCAAGTATTGTTCGAGGGTAAGTGTAACTTTAAGCCTTAAGTTGACAGTCTCCTCTTTAAGTGGAAAAATTTTTTACTACCTTTGAGTTAGCTTAGTTCATGGCCGCCGTAGTGTAGCGGTTAGCACTTGGGCCTGTGGAGCCTAAAGC
The DNA here is from genome assembly GCA_011605715.1 of Nitrososphaerota archaeon. Taxonomy (GTDB): domain Archaea; phylum Thermoproteota; class EX4484-205; order EX4484-205; family JAAOZO01; genus JAAOZO01. The sequence goes on from JAAOZO010000173.1 coordinate 10,877, forward strand.
TTGGGTTCGAAAACTCCTTCGAAAGTCCCAACGGCGGCCTTCTCAATTGATTTACTTAAAACAGCATCGCTGAATTGCTTCATTTACTCTAGATAAATTGTTGTGTTAAGCTCCCCAAGTATCTCTCTAAAATGTAACAGAACTGAAATAGAAGTCATCTACTCTAAGAAGTCATCTCTAACTTGTCTTTTACTTTTTAGTTCTCGCAAAATCTACCAAAGTGTTAAAGAGAACAAAAAATCATCTCCAACCTGATTTCTTATGTCGTTTATTGTTTCACAAAATTCATTTATGTTGACTTTTATATCTCTACTCGTAGTTCTGACCATAGACTTTATTCTTTGTTCTTCTGAAGCACTTTTAATTTTTTGCTTCACTCCATAATCTTTTACAAGTTCTACGTTCTTCAGCAGCTCAATGTCGTTTTTATCCTTTGAAGATAAGAGCTTTCCTTCTTTTGCTCTTTCAATTTCTTCTTTTACTTCTTCTAGATCTAGCACTTTTGCTGACCAGAAAACATACGTTTGTTCTCCTTCGTGGGGAGGTTGGCTCCATTCTCTTTTTTCTATCTTCGTTTCAACTTTACTCTTTAACTCTTCGAATATTCTTTGGTCTTCTTCAGACCATACCGACTTAAGCTTTCCAAAAGTAAAAGGGAAGGGAACCTCTTCTCCTACTTTCTGAGGACCAAGCATAGAAGTTAGCAATACTATTGGGAAATATTTTAGTTTGTGCTTAAGAATAACAGGAATATATTTTGGAAAAATTCCTCTTTTATATTTTTCTTTTATTTTTTTAACTGTATCCTTTGGAATAGATTCATTGAAAATAAAATCAATGCCGTAGCTAAGAATTATTTTACATGCTTTCTCAGAAGCTTCATACAATGCAGGTATGTTTCTTTCAATTTCTTCTTTTACTTCTTCTAAGCTTTTATCTTTTATACTAAATGTTGTTTCAAACCAACAATCTTCTCCTCCCCGAAAAGTTATGTTTGTTCCATATTTTTTGTTTACTTCGTTTGCAATTTCATCAGCCCGCTCATAAAGAAAAATTTCATGCCCAAAGTGATTATCATTTTTGTACTTTTCCCAGTTTTCTTTATGTTCTATTTCTTTTAGAATTTTGAGAAAAATTTCATAGTCCCCTCTAAACATTTTGCCGAGAGCATCTTTTGTACTCCAGAATCGAGGGAACCCTACTGTTAACTTTTCGTTGAAAATAGTAATCCATGGAAGACCATAATCGGGATCTGTGTCTATGTTCCATTCAGCTTTATCATCATTTTTATGTACAGAAACTCCGTATTTCCGCATAGGTGCGCACCTATGCGGAATAGCTCTATATTCTTCCTCTTTTTTCTTAAAGAAATCTTCATACTTTTTATTAAAATATTCTGCTAGTCTATCTGCAAATTCTCCTTCTTCTTTATGTTTTTCCAGAAATGCCCTCCACTCTCGATCTCTTTCATCCTCTTTATCCATTCTAACTTACCTCTGCTAAAAGAAAAATATAAGCATAACTATTTCTTGTATCTTTCTTATGAGGGTCTCTCTGAATTTTCTTGCTCCTGCAGGGGATCCTTCCTCAATTACTCTCTGAAATACAGGATCTTCTGACCTCAAGCTAATCACTGTTTGCA
>JAAOZO010000009.1 GCA_011605715.1 Nitrososphaerota archaeon
GAGTATGAAAATCTAAAAAATATTGTGCGTCGCTTTCTCGCACTTAATGCTATAAAAACAGACAAAATACTTATGCAAAGGTTTACTGAGGCTGATAAGGAGCGAGTAGAGCAAAAATTCAATGATGCAAGTTCTTCTATATCTTCTAAGATTTTATCAGCGTATCGTTACATGGCTAAAGCTTCAAAGGATGGAGTTAAATTTTTTGATTTGGGTATTCCTACTGTTGGTGAGAGTTTGAGCCTTACTTCAAGAGTGAAATCTTATCTTAAAAATCAGGAAATGTTGCTAGGTAAGATCTCTCCAAATGTTTTGTTTGAAAAGACATTTTCTAAAGAAGATGAAAGTAAAACGTTTACAGAACTGTGGGAAACCTTTCTAAAGTTTCCAGATTTGCCACTACTCGAAGGCGAGCACGTCCTTAAGAACGCTATTGTAGAAGGGGTCCAGAACGGAACGTTTGGGCTATCAATTGAAGATGAGATCAGATATGCTGAAACAATTTCTTCAATGGAAGTTAGTGAAGAGTCTCTAGTGGTGAGAAAAGAAATTGCGCGAAAAAAGAAGGAGGAGACCGGCGAAATTCAAACTCCTACTGAAGTGATACCTTCGACAGTTGCTACAGAGTATGCAGAACAAAGGCCAACGTCAGAGAGAGGTATAAGAAAAATTACAATAAGAGCCGTAGTACCTTATGATAAACTTTCTTACTTGCTTCAAGGCGTTTTTAGTCCATTGAATCGTGAAGGTGCAGAAATATCGCTAGAAGTTAAGATAGAAGCGCAATCAGAAAATGGAATTAAGAAAAATACTTTAAATATTGTAAAGGAAACGTTGAATCAAATTAATGCGAAAGTGCTAGAAGAAAGGCAAGAGTAAGTTGTTAAAAGCTAAAACTACAAAGGCCATTGTAGCCTATCCTTAAAGATTTGTGTATCAAAATTATAATTTTCTTGTCTTTAAATTTAGTGCAATCCTAGCTTACTTTCGAAGCTCCTAAACTCTTTCTTTTTCTCATAAAGAGCGCTAATCTCTTCCAAAGTTATTATTTTAAGCTCATCAATTATTTCATGAAAAGCCCCAGAAGCAACATTGTAGGCAACACTAGTCTGATCTTTCGTTGTTACTAAAATTGGTTTTGCATTCCACATGTCTCTGGCATGCTTAAGTTTTGTTAAAGCCTCTTCAAGGTTTCCATGAATATGTACTTCGAAGACAATATAAGGGTCTGATCTTTGAAGCCTTTTCCATGCGACGTCAATCTTGTAGCCATCAAGCTCCATTTCTTTTATGCTAATTTTTTCTTGAAGTAATCCTATCTGGTGAATTAATTCTTTAACTGTTTCATGATCTAGTTCTGTTTTGTAAGGTGGCTTCTTGTTCCTTGCTTCATAGTTCTCTTCAATACTCTTGAACATTTCAAAACTGTAAGTAGCCCCTGGTATATCTCCAAATATCAATAAGGACCATCGATCTAATGCTCTGAAAACTTTTACTCCAAAGTCTGCAAGCTCTCCCTTTAATACTGGTGTAACTTCTTCTAACTTTCCTAAAATATCAACTCTTATTTGTAACGGGTAGCCAGTAGGATTTTGAACCCAGTACTTTACAGGTTCATGACTTTCAAATTTTTCCTTCAAAATACCTTTCAAGTATACTCCCTTATTGTTGTTATAGTTCCCATAAAAGAAGATAGTACATCCTGTTTCTAATAAATTCCATCTTTTTCTATTTACTGTATTGTCCGGAAAACCCCAAAGTCCTTCGTTGAAAAGCGACTTAACATGAGGATGAGAAAAATTTAGAACGTTTACTAAAGCTCCAATTGGCTTTAAACTCATTTTTCTCTTTTTATTTAAGCAAAGATAAACTTATTAAACTTTATTTCATAGTCTATCTTAACGTATAAAACCTAGGTTTTGAGATAGATGCTACTCTGAGGCCTTAGAGTAAACTTATTTTACAAAATCTGGAAGTCGCACTATGAAATAGCTTCAAGTGCAGTTTCATATGCTCAGAGAAAATAGTCAAAGTGCTTCCGACTTTAGTAACTTCATAGTTTTTCATAAACTTTATCTAAAGCTTGTCTTTCCTTTTAGACGTTTATCATGATCAACTTTGTTCCTAGCTTCACGTCTCGCTAGTGGTTCGATAACTGGATCATAATCGTTGCTGATTATACTTAAAATTCTGTTTCTGTCCAAATCTTTTATTTAGCTTCAAGAACTAGCTTTTTATTGATTGGCAAAGATTATGCATGAGCCTAAGTCAGTAACCTTGCATTCTTTTAGTATGTGATTTTTGAGTGAATTTTCTTCCCCTTTACATGAATAAGCAGTGCTTTTGCACCTTTTTTTCTTTGCAACTTATCTGGGTCTAACTTTCTCTTTTTTTCTTAGCGTAACTATTTTTTAGCTTAAAAGGGTCTATACAAAATTCGTTTACGGCTTTCTTTTCTTTTATGCACATTAATAAGTGATAGTGCACTTATAACCAAAACAAGTGCTAAAACAAAATAAGTTGTGTATAATCTTGATTGGACTAAATTTATTAATGCTCTAGCTTCGGCCAATGATAGAAGCGCAGAATGAAGTGAACCACAGTTCATTTCAACCTTTGCTTGACTTATCAATATGCTTATATTATCTAGGTCATCAGAAGCCAATAACAAAGCACCGGGCATGCTTTTTACTTCTATAAATTTCTGGGTGCACAGCTCACTTAGGCGAGAAATTATTTTTATGCTACAATTCTCAAGAATTGGCGAAGAAATTTCACTGGCGTTAAACGTTTTTTCTCCATAAGACAAAAGGGTATATTGAATATGACTTACTGGAAGTTCTGCTGTTTTATTCCAAGTTACATCAATAGGAATCCAGCCAAATCCACCAATGTATACTTCGTTCCACTCATGATTTTTAAATATTTGAGGTCTTCCTATAACAACTGTGCCAACAACAGTTCTTACTGGAACACCGGCTTCTAACAATAATGCAGCATAAGCCCTAGCGAAATGTCGGCACACACCTCCTTTTCTTATTAGTGTTGCGCTTGCTGTTTCTTGCTCAAATGGTAGTTTCTTAGCTAAGGATTCGTTGTACTTTAAAGTTGTTGTCAAATTATTAAAAAGAACAACGCAACGATTCCAAGGACTTAATTTTGAGTTAACTGTTTGATTAACCCAAAGTTTAACTATTTGCTTGTCAATATCAATGTAATTTCCATCTGAAGAACCTTTTGGTGAGAGATAGCGTTCTTTAATAGATTGAGGTACGTATGTTTCATTTTCAAGGTATTCCATACCATACCATTTCTTTGAAAGAACACCAAGCCCAAGGTATGACTTACCAGGTTTGTCTAAGCTAATATGTACTTCATAACAGGGTTTATCAAAAGCATAAGTTAAAAACACATCAAAATCAACTATTTGTGATTCTAGTTCAATAAGGCATATTTGTTCTCTTTTTTCAGGATCTAAACGAAAGTTTAATTCAGTTAGCGATGAAAAGTTGATTAAATAAATGGCACAATTCCCACTATACCAATTGATTTGAGAATTAGGGATAGCATAAAAGGATTGATCAATTTCGTACCACGTTCTGGTTTCTGTTCTTACCCTTTGCCCATCTAGAAAAACATCAACAGGAATGCTACAACTCGAATTACTTTTGAAAGCCTGGAAGCTAACTACTCCTTTTGAACCTATGTTTTTAGTAGGTATTAAAAAGTAGAACGTTCTGTTTCCTGCATTAAATCTAGAATATTTTAGTAGAGTGTAAGTGTTATCTCCAATTCCAACGCTCAGAAGCGTGTTATCGAATGCCTGTGTTATGTTTAAGGATATGTGCAACGTGAACCATCCACCAGGGATATACTGGATTGCAGTAGTA
>JAAOZO010000037.1 GCA_011605715.1 Nitrososphaerota archaeon
GATTTGCGGTAATAAATTAGCATTCGATGGTACGCTTTCTATACAGAGAACACTTCCATTTGGTAAAGTTGAAGACGTAAGAGAAGAAGTAAGAAAAAGGATAAGAGAGCTTGGAAGAACTGGACTTATTCTAGGACCTTCACATGCCCTACAGCCAGACGTACCTTTAGAGAACATAATTGCAATCTATGAAACAAAATATTCTTGGTAACAAACTTAGGTATATTTTTGAATGACGTAAGTTCGTCTTAGGGCTACTTATTACTAATGTTAACGACTCTTAAAACCTTAAAATAAAAGAAAGAAGCAAAGCTAGCAAGTATACACAAGTAGCTGTATAGAACGGGAGCGCCTTAGAGATGTCGTATAAGATTGCGCCTATAGAAGATGTGACTGCTGGAAGGGTTTGTGCAAGACTGAGAACGCTTATTCCCTTTGCCCTCTCGTTAGAAGCAGTAACGTCAGTTATGAGTGCTTTAGCAGATATGCCTTTTTCTAAATGCCAATCTCGACTTAATGCTTCACCATATCCGTAAATACTTTTTGATCCATCTGAGATTTTAAGCTTAACAAGATATACGTACTCATTATACTTTGTTCCAAAAGAATAGTTGAAACCTCTCATAAAAACATTAAACCTGTATAGCGTGGCGTCAACAACATTTAAAGAAGAACAAAAAATCTTTTCTTGCGTTCCCCATCCTATTTTCATCAAATATATTGCTCATTAATTAGTTTATATCTCCTTTTTTAATTCTTAAAATATTTTCTCTGTTCTATAGTTCAGAACAGCTTGTCTTCATTTCTACTAAAATATTTAAAATCAAGTTAAAGATCTTTAGCTTGGAAACTTAGTATAAAGAAGTCACAATACAGCTTTAGCTATTTTTGTACTTTTCTATTTCTCGTAAAGCTTAAGACTGCAAGGCTTATTATCAGAAGTAATGATCCAGACGCCACAAACATCCACGTAGTTACTTGCGTAGCCAAGTCTTTCACTAAGTTGAATTTCCCTATCGAGAATAGGTTAGAAAATGAATTTGGATAGAGAAACATAAAGACACCAACTATAAGAAATATTAATCCTGAAGAAAAGAGAGCTAAGAAAGTTGATACCCTCGTTTCTGAAAGACTTGAAGAATAAACCTCTTCTCTAACGTAGCCTTTTGTAGCAGAAGCTACAACCTTGGCTATTGGAGGAGTAAAAAGTAAAGCAAAGGGAAGCATTGTTACATACCACCATGCCGTCAAACCAATTATGAGCCCAACGTAAGGAGTTCCAAGTACAAACCAAACGTAAAGGAATGCTGTAACGAAATTTCCAAACAGCAAGGAAGCTAAAGTGCCTTTTACAAAGTTATGCCACGAGAACTTTTTCGAAGTAAATAATCCAAAGACAAAAAACGCCACGATGTGTCCAGGAACCGCAGCTACTAAACTTGGTATGTAAAGTTGTCCATGTTTTATTGAGTCAGCTAGTAACGTTCCTAGTGCACCGCCAATAGCGGCTGTACCCCAGTCAAAGAGAGTAGCAAATGTTAGAGGTATTAGTATTGCGGGCCTAAATTGCCCCATGCCCCAAGGGCTCTCTATATAGGAAGTTGCATACGCTCCAGCCGCATAAAGAACTGCGCAAGCTACAATTAAGCTAATCCTTAGAGTCCTTCTTTTCGTAAAGCTCATGCAATTTTATATTTTTTGTGTTTCTTTAAGGATTATGATTAAACTTTTAAACACCATTAAAGACATTAAGTTAAGATGCATACTCGAAAAGTACAAAGAATAGGGAAAGAAACCTTTTTTGTATCTTTACCTAAAAGCTGGGCAAAAGCGCATGGAATAGAAAAGGGAGAAGAAGTCATAATAGATGTAAAAGACGACGGTAGTTTAATAATTAAACCAACAAAGATGGGCGAAAAAAGAAAAGAGGCAACGATAATAAACTTCTCAGAGTTTTTTGATCACGAACTTCTTGGAAAATACCTATTAGGCTACGATTTGATTAGAATTAGGAGTCAAAAGAGATTTACTTATGAAGAAAAGGAAAGGATTGAGAGGATACTTAAGAAGTTGGTTGGGATGGAAATAGTAGAAGAAACTCAGAACGAAGTTGTTGTGCAGAGCGTACTTGATGTTAGTTCTACGCATCCAGCAAGACTTCTACAGAGAATGTGCATAATTAGTTCAAGTATGTACAAAGACATAGTAGATGGAATAATAAAGAAAGACGATGAGATTGTTAAACTAGCAGTAAGTAGAGACGATGAAGTGGATAGAATATACTTCTTCTCAGTTAGAGTACTTCGTACAATAATACAAGACTACTGGCTAATGTCTGAATTTTCGATTTTACCTATGGAAGTAATGGACTACAGATTAGTTTCTGAAAAGCTTGAGTTAATTGGAGACATTTCCGTAGACATGGGAACACGCATACTCGAAGCTAATGAAGAAATGTTTAACGAAATCAGCAAAAGCTTAGGTAAGTTGCCAGAACTTGTTCATAACGTAAGCGAACTCCAAAATGAAGCATTAGACATATTTCTTAACAAGAGAGCAGAGAAAATAGAAGAAAAACTAAGAGAATATGAAAGCGCACTAGGAAAATTGAACGAAATTGCTGAAGGTAAGGAGAAAGAAAAAATTGGCTTTATTGCTTTTGATATATCCCAAATACTAGCTACTATAAAGGACATTATAGACCTAAGCTTTTAGAAAAATAAATAGCAAACTATTTTTGGTAAATCAGTTTCTTTCTTATTATCCTGCTTAAAAATTTTTTGAGTCTTTCTGAGCGTGGTGAAACGAGAACCTCAGAAGGAGGACCTATCTCTATAATCTCGCCATTATCTATGAATACAACGTTTGTTGCTACGTCTTCTGCGAAGTCTATTTCATGTGTTACTACGATCATCGTTATTCCCTTTCTGGCAATTTCTTCTAAAATTTCTAGAACCTCCCCAACGAATTCAGGGTCTAAAGCTGAAGTTGGCTCGTCTAAGAGTAATAGCTTTGGATTTAAGGCTAAGGCTCTTGCAATCGCAGCTCTTTGCCTCTGACCACCACTAACTTCAAAAGGATAACTTTGAGCCTTCTCCAAAAGTCCAACAGATTCTAGAGCTTCACTAGCAATTTTTTCTGATTCCTCCCTGCTTAGCTTCTTAACCTCTTGCAAAGGGAACATTACATTTTTTAGTAAAGTAAAGTGAGGGAATAAAGTATAATTTTGAAACACAAAGCCAATCTCACTTCTAACCTTAATGATGTTATCGTTAGTAACTTTAACGCCATCAAAGAATATTTCTCCTTCTTTTATTTTTACAAGTCCATCTATAGCCTTAAGAAGCGTGCTCTTGCCAGAACCACTTGGCCCAATTATTACAACTTTTTCTCCCTTTTCAACATTTAAGCTAACACCTTTGAGCACTTCTACGTTGTTGTTGTAACTTACTCTTAGATTCTTAACAGAAAGCAAGTAGCTTGACATACTTCTCATTCCTTTGCGGAAAAGAAGCCTGGAACTGCCAATACTTTCTCAAGCTTAGAAGAGAGCTTTGACAAAAAGTAACAAATAACAAAATAGATCATAGCTACAAGCAAGTAGACTTCAAAGGGTCTGAAAGTCCAAGCAATTATGTATTCCCCTCTTCTTGTTAGTTCAGCTACACCTATTACTGAAACCAGCGAACTATCTTTTACTAAGGTAACAAGTTCATTAGTTAGTGCTGGAATTACGTTTCTAATTGCTAAAGGTAGAACAACAAACTTATATATCTTAAAGTCGGTCAACCCCAAAGACTGCGCAGACTCAATATTTTCTTTTGGAATTGACTTTATTCCAGACCTTATAATCTCAGCCTGATATGCAGCACTATTTAATCCTATGGCTAACACACCAGCAGTTATAGGGTCAAAGTAAAGACCTAGGGAAGGCAATCCAAAATAGATTATTAAAATTTGAACTAGCAATGGAGTTCCTCTTATTAGGTCAATGTATAAAGAAGAGATGGAGGACAAAAGCTTGTCGTTGGATAGCCTAAGCACTGCTAAAGTTACACCTAAGAAGAAGCCAAGTATGAACCCGAGTACGCTTAGTTCTAGAGTAAAAACAAGGCCTTGAATTAAATAAGGAAAAATTGAAGTTAGAAAACCAAGGTCTATCATTTTATCCGCTTCCAAACCACTTTTGAACCAAGGAATCAAGTTGTCCACTGTTTTTCATATTGTTTATTACTGTGTTTACTAAATTAAGCAAATCTTTGCTATCTTTGTTAATTGCTATGCCATACTGTTCTCCTGTATAAATTCCAAAGTCATATTGTACACCGCTAACCGTTCTTACAAACATCCTTGCAACAGGCTCGTCTATTATTATTGCATCTATGTCTCCCCGCTTCAAAGCAAGAAGTGCATCTGAAAGTTTGTCATAGTGAAACAAATTGCTTTCTGGAATTACACTTGTATTTACTAGGTTGTCTTCAGCCCAGCTCTCTCCTGTTGTTCCTGTTTGAACTCCAATTTTCTTGTTTTTTAGGTCATTAACACCTGAAAACTTTTGAGTTGTAAGACTAATTACAGCCTGACTTGCATTGTAGTAGGGAACTGAAAAATCAACAACCTTTGACCTTTCTGGGGTTATCGTCATACCGGCAATGACTAGATCTACTTGTTTACCCTGCAGAGCTGAAATTAAAGCATCAAAACTAAGGTCTTTAACTACTAGTTTAACACCTAGCTCCTTTGCAATCGCATTTGCAATATCTATGTCTAGCCCAACTATAGCTCCAGATTGATTTACGTACTCAAATGGTGGAAAATCTGCAGAAGTTCCAACGATTAGTACACCTTTATTTTTTATTGAAGTTACAGTTGGATAGACTTGTTGCTGATAAATGTTATAGCCTAAGTAAGCTACGATAGCTACCACTAAGACTGCAAAAACGAGGTAGAACCATTTTCTTTCAACTTTTGACATAGATACGAGACGGTAGTAATGTGAAATATAGGTTTTGTAACATTAGTAACACAAATGAGGCTTATCTGTTCTAGTTAGAATAGAATTTTGAAACTTATTCTTAAAGCAAAAATTCATAAAAATTAGAAATTTAACTTTCTTATCCAATTATAAACCTATACCTTCTCAAAGTTGAAGCTTTCTTTCAAACTTAAAAGCTCTTTTAGAAAACTTATAAGTAGTTATCGCCTGATTAAGAGTTAAACTAATTAAGAGAACCCTAACTGATTCGAAAACAAAAGAATTCAGTGATTTCTGAAAGACAGTATGCCAAAAAACTAAAGATATAGAGAAGCTAAAAGTTTATTTCGCTTTAGTACAATTAATAAAAAAGAAAATAGAAAGAACTTCGTACCTTAAATGTTAAGAATGTGTAGAGCCTTTATTGGTTTCCTAAAAAGTACGGTCTAGGAAAAACACCACCTGAAGTTCTATTTTTATCTTAAGCGATTGGCGCTTAGTTTCTTAATTTTTTAGCCTATATGGAGTCTACTTATTTTGAAACGTAGATGAAGTTAATTGTACGGGAAAACTTTATAAGAGAGTTCTTAGAAGAAAAGTAAAAGGAGAAAAAGCTTCGAAATGCAAAAAGAAGAAGCTGGTGGAAAATCAGTTTCCGAGGTTGTAAAGAATATAATATTTTCAAGACCATCTATATTGGATTGCATTAAAATGGACGTGATCAATTTCTCTATGGTCGCTGATTTAATTGCACCAGAGGTTGAAAAAGAAATAGGAAAAAAGGTAAACAGAGATGCCATAAAGATGGCAGTTATAAGAACAAGAGAAGAAGTAAAGAAGAGTGAATCTAGCAAATTTGAAGAAAGCATAATAAAAATAATTCAGAACAGCAAGCTTGAGCTAAAAAATGAGATTTCTCTAATTACTCTAGATATCCACATGGCAAAAGAAAAACTAGGTAAAATTGTTGAAGTGTTCGATAAAAGCAGGTTTGTTCAAATAACTCAAGGAGTTGGTTCGATCACAATAACTTTAGACTCAGATACTTATAAAGAAATAAAGAACTATTTCGATCCAAAAGAAATAAAAGAGGAAATCAGTGAACAATCGGCTATACTCTTAATCAGTCCAAGAGAAATCGTTAGTACACCCGGAGTAGTTTCCTTTATTGTAGATTCTTTATTTAGAGAAGGGATAAACATAACCCAGATCGTTTCATGTTACACTGACACAATACTCATTGTAAGTAGAGAAGATGCTTTAAGGGCGTATTCTGTATTGGAAAAGTTAATCCTTAAGTTCAGGAAAAATAAATTAGAATAGAATAAGTTAGTAATACAAATAGTTAATTCAGTAATACTTAAATATACCAAAAGATTTGTCGTTGACACAGGCGAACAAAGAATGCACATGCCAGATGGTTTTCTAACGCTACAGGTTGCGACAATAGCTTTTCTAATAGACATTCCATTCTGGATCTTATCCTTTAAAAAGGTTAGGAATACGTTTGACGCAAAAACAGCTCCTTTATTTGGTACATTAACAGCTTTAATATTTGCTGCTCAGATGGTTAATTGGCCAATAGGTCCTGGAGGGACTACTGGCCACTTAATTGGCTCTCCTTTAGTTTCAATACTACTTAGTCCTTATTCAGGGGTAATTGCACTTTCGATAATTTTACTTGTTCAAGCTCTAGTGTTCAACGACGGAGGCCTTACTACATATGGAGGAAACGTGTTGAGTATGGCAGTAGTTGGCTCTTTTGTTGGTTATGCTGCTTACAAGGCAACTTTAAAAATAATGGGTAAACTAAAAGTTAACGAAAAAGCAAAAATTATTGTTGCATCATTTCTGGGGGGTTGGATAGGAATAACTTTTGCAGCACTTTCTACAGGAATACAGCTAGGACTCTCGTCGAGCGTCTTCGGATATGGTCTAAGCATTACAGTTCCAGTTATGACGATAAGCCATGCAATAATTGGAATAGGCGAAGGAGCTATAACTGCAGTTGCAGTTTACTATATTTCAAAGGTTAGACCTGACTTAGTGAGGGAGGAGTAAAAATGAAGTTGGACTATGTTATGTTGCTAAAAATTTTAGTTGTAGCAGCTATACTTGCTTTTCTTGGTTCATGGGTTGCATCTTATGCCTACGAGCCTTTAGATAAGGCTGCTGAAATACTTAACCTAAAAGAAGTCGAGATCTTTAAAGCACCACTCTCAGGTTATACGTTAGGTTGGAAAACAATAAACTTACTTGGATATGAGCTTGATGTTTCTGGAGTTATAGCAGGAGTAATTGGAACACTTATTGTTTTAATTTTAGCTTATGCACTAGCAAGCGTACTCTCAAGAAAAAAGAGTTAAATTGTTCAGAAAAACCATACTTAACATAGATGAATTTCTTGAACACTCTTTATTCGAAGAAAAAAATGTATACAGAAATGGATTGATGCAGAAAGTTAGTCCTGAAGAAAAATTAGTTCTAACTTTTCTAATCATTGCTACAACTTTAGTTGAAGAAAAACCTCTTTCAATAAGTTTGTTTTTTGTACTTTCGCTTATTCTTTCTTTCCTTTCAAAAGTTGACTTTTTAGAATTTTTAAAGAGAACTTTTATTTTTATACCCCTTTATGCTTTAGTAATATCTTTCCCAAGACTATTTTTAGGCAATCAAAAAGACATAGTTATAAGATTTTTTAACTTAGAACTTGGAACTAGTTTTGCTAGTTTAAATCAGTTTTTAACATTCAACTTTAGGGTAGTTGTAGCAACGTCTTTAGTTGTTTTGATAACGATGACTACAACTATAGGAGAACTTTCAGACACCTTAAAAAAGATCAGACTTCCAAGAGAAATTTCAATAAGCCTTTTACTAACTTATAGGCTGTTGTTTGTTTACTTAACAAAAATAAGAGACTTAGCATTATCTATTGAAAGTAGAGTAGCAGAGGGAAGAGTTGGACTAAAAGAAACAGGTAGACTGGTATCCAATTTGCTACTAAGAGGTTTTGAAGAATCAGAATTGGTTTTCCTGGCTCTGGAGTCAAGGAACTTTGAAGAAGTGAGCATTTTACACAGAGATGAGAAAAAATACAATCTTGTCTTCTTTTTGTTAACAATAATATTTTTAGCTTTATCAGTGGAGCTTGAGATACTAAGTTGAACGATAAAGTTCTAGAGCTAAATGAAGTAGATTATGTTTATTTTGATGGAACTAAGGCATTAAGCAACATAAGCGCAGAATTCTTAAAGAATGAAAAAGTAGCTATAGTCGGACCAAACGGATCTGGAAAAA
>JAAOZO010000100.1 GCA_011605715.1 Nitrososphaerota archaeon
GCTCTTTCAAGGTATTCCTTGTTTCCAGTTGCAACGTAGCCTTCAAGATAAGCATCTATTGCTCTAGCAGACGCAAGTATATCTGGAGTGTGAACTGGAATTTCCCATGTTTGAGCAGCCCTAGGGATTCGGTACTTTTTCATTGCTTCTAATGCTTTTAGGCCTGAAGCTAAGGCATATTTATCTCCAGTTATCCTTGCATATCTTAGAACTTCAGCCGCGGGAGTCGCAGTGGTACCTAATTCTTTAGCTCCCGCAGTTCCAAGATCCTTAGTGCTTTCACTTGGTTGAAAGCTCCATTCACCTTCTAAGTTCTGAGTTGAGATAAGTGAATAAATGTAGTTCTTTACTGAAGATAATCCTTCTTCTAAATAGCCTACGTAAAAGGGCAACTGCCAGCCAGGAATATGAAGCCCGGAACTACTTGCTAAGTATGCAGGACCCTTGCTTAAAGCTAAACTTAAAGATTCGTTAAATCTTAGCGTTAGTTCGTTCTTTAATGTAGGATCTTCTTCTTGAAAGCTCGTGAGTAACAAGAGAAAAGCATAACCAGGAAACGGTTCAGGATTCCAACCTGATGCATGAGACCAACCTTTCTTTGGAGTCCACAAACTGCTTAAGTAAGCTTGCATAGAAAGAGTTAGCTCTTCGTCAAAACTCCTAGGAAACTCTGGATTTGGTAAACCGAAGATTCTTATCCATTCTTTAACAGCATCTAATACAGTATCAGAATTTGCTGCATAAACTATAAAGCTTATGCTAAGATGCTTTCCTTGCTTAAGTTCATAAAGTAAGTAGGCTTCGTTATGATTCTCTTTAACCCAGTTTGGAACTGTTGGAACTAATAAACTAAGTAGGTGGTTATTTTGATTTTCAATCCAGTTGGGAGAAGCAAATTGTGGTTGAAGTTGTTTATTAATTCCATCCCAGGAAATATATGGATTCCATAGAAGTGCCACCAAGCTACTGTTGTATCTTATAGCCATCAAAGGGATGGTTACTTTAGTTGGATCTGGAACTGTTCTTAGGTTAAAAGGACTTGCGATGTCTAAAGTGTTTGAAGAAACTTCGTCATTAACGAGCCACTCTAATCCAGGAAACAGAGCCTCATTTTTTAGTGAGCCAAAACTTAGCTCTCCAGGATAAAACGAAACTGAAAACTGAGAAATGTTAAGATCATTCAAAGCTTTTAAGTTGTTTTCTACTTCAATCGAACCATTTGCCACTATCCACTTAGAAGTGAAGTTCCATTTTTCGTTTGCTTGACTAAACTCGATGAACTCTTTTCCAAACGTAGCGTTTTTTGGAATGATAAAGAACTTTTCTTTTATTCCACTTTCTTCTGTAGTTAGTGAAGCAAAGGTTCCAAATACTCCTAGTGGCTTTAGTTCTTCCTTATTTCTAAGAAGTACTACTGTTGGCCCATAACCAATTTTTGATTTTACGAAGTACAATACTTCATTTCCACTCCTTAAAATGAAGCCATCTTCCACTTGAGTAACTTTGTTGTCTTCAGCAAATTTTGCTTTACTTAGTAAGTCTTCCAAATTTATTTTTGGATAAACAGTAAAACTAAAAATGAAAGCAGTACAAAGCTTTTCTGAACTTGAAGTTATTTTGACCTTAAAGTTGTAAAGTGCACTTTCATCGCCTATTAAAGTCCATGAAATATTTTCATCTTTATTTATATCAAGTTCACTTAACGTAACTTCGTTACCCTTAACTATCCTTAAGCCCTTAGGAACCTCAACTTCTACAGCTAAATTTAACTTCTCACCTCCAGTATTAAGCAGATGAACACTTATGTTGAATTCATTGTTTATTGTTGGAGTGGGAGTTGAAAGATAAGGCCCTTCTAGAGTTAATTCTGGACCTAAAACTGGAATTTTTATGTAAAGTATGGACAATTCCGTGCCATAACATTCTGCAGGTTCTGGATCGAGCCTGATTTGAGTAATAGTACCTTTCCAAGTGTTACTTTGAGTTAAGTCAAACACATATTCATGTAATAAACCATCAGAAACGATTGGAACTTCTAGAGACTTATCTTCACCCCAATTGGGAGATTCAGAAGAAATCCAGTACAACTTCAGAGCTGTTGCATTTCCAAGAACTCTACATGCCACTATTATTTTTCTTTGTCTTTCAGCGACAACGCTTATAGTTGGGCTATACATATATGGGTCGAAGCCGTTAACTTTTGTCGTAAGGCCGTACTCCGTTATTGTTGCCTGTGAAAGAGAATGTGCCATAACCCAACCTTTTAACGTGCTACCTTGAGAAAAGTTCCATAGGTAGCTAGTGGCATTTTTCATAGTTGTAGTTCCAAGCTCTTCTCTTTTAAAGTTAATGTAAACTACAAAGAGTGCTACTACAAGAAAAGCAATAAAAGCTAGACTTAGCCTTATTTTGTTCATCCTTCACTTAACCAGAAGTATTGTTTTTAGCTAATTTATAAGTTGTTTTAGCGCTTCTAACTACAAAAATAAGAAATGCCAGTAACTAAAAAATCGTTATGAGCTTGCCAATAGCTCATCAACTTTTTTCTCCAAAAGCTTCTTGTAATCTAACAAGCTATTAGCCAAGGTTTTGACTTCGTTAACTTGCTTAGATAGTTTTTCTCTTCTTTTTTCTATGGCTCTTTTTACTTCTTCGGGTGCAGGGCCTCCAACTAAGTTATAACTTTCAACAACTTTCTTAACGTTAAAACAATCTTCTATCTCCTGTAAGCCTATGTTTGTGTTTAGGTTTTGCTTCAAGTAGTCACAAAAAAGCTTAGGACTTACTTCATCTTTTTGACTTCTTAAAAAGTCTCCAACAATCTTATGAGAAGCTCTAAATGGAAGGCCATGCCTTACAAGTAAATTAGAAAGCTCGGTAGCAGTTGAAACACCATCGTTTGCTTCTTCATACATTTTTGAAGTGTTGAACTTGGCTTTAAGTAACATTTCTTTAATGACCAGCAAAGAACTTGCTACAATTTCGCATGAACTCCAAACATGAGGTGTTAGCTCCTGAAAGTCAAGGTTGTAGCTAAGGGGAAGGGCTTTCAATATTGTAAGAGCTGAGAACAAGTTGCCGTAGACACTGCCTGTTTTAGCTCTAACCATTTCAGCAACTATTGGATTTCTTTTTTGTGGCATTATGCTACTAGTTGATACAAACTCATCTGGAAGTTGAACAAAGTTGAACTCGGAAGTGCACCAAAGTACGAATTCTTCAGCAATTGAACTTAAGTCTGTCATGATTAAAGAAAAATCAAACAAAGCTTCAAGAGCAAAGTCTCTAGAAGAAACGGCATCTATAGAATTTTCTATTACTCCGCTGAACCCAAGCATTAAAGCTTCTTCATTCCTATCTATCTGAAAGCTACTCGTAGCAAGTGCTCCGGAACCCATTGGAGACAAGTTAACCCTTTTGTAAAGCTCAAAGAGCCTCTCAAAATCTCTGTTTAACCTATCGTAATGAGCAAGCAAGTGATGAGCTAACGTTATTGGTTGCGCATGCTGAAGATGAGTATACCCAGGCATTATAGTGTCAACAAACTCACTGCTTTTGTTCAGCATAGTTTCTTTAAGAGACAGAAGTTCATTCATGATCTTTACTATCTTTTCACGCAACGCCATTCTTATTGCTGTTGAAACCTGGTCGTTCCTACTCTTTGCAAGGTTTACGTTTCCTGCTAGTTCAGGCCCAACCTTACTTATGAGAAAAGCTTCCAGATTTGCGTGAACATCTTCAGCCAAAGAATTTAACTCGAAGTTGTTTAGTTCTAAGAGAGCATTTAAAATTGATTTGGCTTCCTTCAGTTTTATTAGGTTTTTCTCATACAAAATTACTACATGCGCTTTTATGATATCAACTACATACTGCTTAATTTCATTGTCGTGAGAAATTGAAGAAGTGTAGTTAAGAACTATTTTGTTTATATCGTCCTTTAGAATTCCTCCCCTATAAGGATCGCTGGACATAGGCCTCAAGCTTTTCGTTTCTCAACATATTATAAGCAGCTCTAGTTTGGAGAGACCAAATTTCAATGAACCCTTTGGCAAACGTTTGATCAAACTTGCTTTGAGAGTCATATGTAGATAAAGCAACATCATACAAAGAGTATGGAGAACTTCTACCAACAACTGTTACCGATCCCTTAAACAGCTTTACTTTTACTTCACCACAAACCCTCTTCTGTGTTTCCTTAACAAATGCTTCTAAGTCTAGTCTAAGTGGATTCATCCAAAGTCCATCGTAAACTAGGTTTGCCCACGTTTGGTCTACTAGTTGCTTAAACATGAGTTCATTTTTAGTTAAAACTAGTTTTTCAAGTTCCTTATGAGCTTCTATAAGAGTGATAGCGGCAGGACATTCGTAAACTTCCCTTGACTTTATTCCAACTAGACGGTCTTCAATATGGTCAATTCTTCCTACGCCATGTTTTCCAGCAAGTTCGTTTAAGTAGCTTATTAAACTAACACCATCTAAGTATGAGCCGTTTATTTCTGTTGGGATGCCGTTTTCAAACTTTATTTTAATGTACTCTGGAGAATCTGGAGCCTTCTTGGGGTCTGCAGTTAGTTCGAATGCATCTTCAGGAGGCTCTATTGAAGGATCTTCAAGCATTCCAGCTTCAATGGACCTTCCCCATAGGTTTTGATCTATGCTATAGGGAGAGCTTTTGAATTTTACCGGTATTCCTTTCTCTTTCGCATACTTTAGCTCTTCGTCTCTGCTTAGGTTCCACTCTCGAACCGGCGCTAAAACCTTAATTTTTGGGTTCAAAGACATTATCGTCGTTTCAA
>JAAOZO010000043.1 GCA_011605715.1 Nitrososphaerota archaeon
TATCCATCCTTCTAAGTAAACGAAGAACTTAGACCTAGCAAGTTTTTCCTTAGCTTTTATTATCTCAAGCCTATTTAACAAGACTTTTTTAAGTAAGCTTACTTTTTGCTTTATTGAGCTAATATCGATTGCCTCCTCTACGCTTTCAAATGTAGTCCCTTTTTCCTC
This sequence comes from Nitrososphaerota archaeon, assembly GCA_011605715.1. Classification (GTDB taxonomy): domain Archaea; phylum Thermoproteota; class EX4484-205; order EX4484-205; family JAAOZO01; genus JAAOZO01. Next base: position 169 of record JAAOZO010000043.1, read on the forward strand.
TTCTGCTTCTACTGTGAGTTTAGCAAGGCCATAACTACTCAAAGCACCTTCTAATGCAACATAGTTAGAAGTAAGGGTAGCAAGCCTTATCCTTAGGATATCTTTTCCTAAGACTTTTGACTCTTCCAACGAAAGTATGCACTTACCTTCTGTTGTTCTTGCTACTACTTCTTTTAGCTTAGCTATGTTCTTTCTTCTTATCCAACCTTCTAAGATAATTATGTGATTTGTTTCCTTTACCTTCCGTATGACGATAAGGTTATCTCTTAGTAAAGAAAAAATCTTTGAAGAGACTTGTTCTCTAGTTGCAAACTTAGATTTCTTTAACTTTTCCCAAGTGCTCAGTTTATCTTCAGCTTCACTTAAAATTTTTTGAGCGTTTGCGTAAAGCTCATATTCCTGTTCCTTTGAAGGAGTAAAGACTTCGTTACTTTTTCGAACAAGCTGAGCGAATATACCTTCTTTTGGAAGTTTGTTAAGTATCGCGTCGCACCTCCTAATGAGATTTTCTAAATTATTCTTTTCTTCTGCTACGTTGGCATCTACTATGCTAAGGTCGGGAACCTGTTCTTCTACATTTTTTACCTGTAAAATTCCAAGCTTACTTATGCTATCTAAAAATTGGTCTTCTTGCTCAAGAGGTAACTGTAACTTTACTTTTTTCATTTTAGCAGGTTTAAACATTGACGAGACTCAAAAATGAACTAATATTTAAGGATTTTCATCATTTTGATTCTTTAAATCTTTATAAATTAAACCTAGCACTCATTGAATTCTAAAAGCTATATTATCGTTATAAACATTTAAATAAGCTTTAAGATAAAATATTGTTATGTTCTGTGTAAAAGTAAACGTAAGAGGAAACGTAGGATGCTTTGAATTTCCTTACAAGGTAGGAATAGTTGGGTTCATGGCTTATCCAAGTACTTTAAAGAACTACAGTATTACAGAAGCATTCAAAGAACTCTTCGATGATCCGTTCTTTGAACTTGTAGAATACAGCTTCCTTGAGGAAGAAGAATGGGCAAAGGTAAAAGAAGTTGTAAAGAAAAGTAATAAGGAAGTTTCACTTGCCCTTCAACCTTTTACACTCTCTAAGGAAGGAGATATTAGTTCTTTGAAAGAAGAAGTAAGAGCTAAAGCTGTTGAAGAGATAAAGAGGAGGATAAGAATTTCAGCTGAAAGAGGTATAAGAACTGTTGGACTAACTTCTGGGCAAGATCCAGGAGAAGGAAAGAGAAGAGAAGCTACTGCACAGCTTTTAAAAAGCTTAAATGAAATATGCGAGTATGCAGAAAAATATAATACTTTTGTTTTACTTGAAGCCTTTGATAGAAGCTACGACAGAAAACTTCTAATTGGACCAATTGAGGAAGGTAAAGAAGTAGTAGAAGAGGTAAGGAAAAGGCATAAGAATATAGGACTACTTTGGGACCTAAGCCATGCTCCAATGCTTAACGAAAGCCCTTCAGTACTTCTCAATTACAAGGAAGTAGTTTCTCATGTTCATGTAGGATGCACTAAGAAAGTAAATGAAACTATGAAGGACTGGCATCCAAGCTTTTATAGAGAAGGCGCAATAAACAACGTAGACAACGTAGTAGAGCTTCTTGAAGTATTGAACAAGATAAACTACAGAGGAGCTTTATCCTTTGAAGTAAAACCAGAAGAAGGACAGCACCCACAGGAAGCAATAAACGTTTCCAAGGGAGTTTTAGTTACTGCATTCTTAAAATACTTAGAAAAAAGTACGAAATAAGAAAAAAGATTACCTTACTTTAGCATCTATTCTTCCTGCGGCGCCCCAGAATCTTTCTAAGATCCTTTCGAGTCCATGAGGCTTTCTTTCAGAGAGCCAAAGCTTAGAATATTTGTTGGCTAATGCAATGAAGTCTGAGGGTGTTGCGCAGTTGTTCAATCTCTTTAACCCAACCTCAATACAATTTCTTATGAACTCCAAATCTTCTGGTAAGTTCACTTGGCAAGCCTTAGAAAGAACTTCGTTCCATGAAGACTTGAGAGCTTCAATGTCGCTTTTGCTCATCCGATAGTACCAAAAGTTTGCAAATAGAACGTGCTTTAATTGCTCTGAGACTTCAGGGTGTCCAAAAAGTTTTCTGACTTCAAGCACTTCTTTGCTCTCTTGTGTTAACGTAAGCCATTTTTCCTCCCATGCTCCATTGCCTTCAGCGATTTCCATGGTAGCTAGAAGTAGTGGATCGAGAAATGAAAACAAGCACTCTTCTCCGTCATCACCCCATGCAGTTAATAGGAAACCAGGTAAGTTTTCTTTTCTTGCGGCAGTTATGAAGTTCTTTATGTTTTCTAGTGCAACATTGAAGTTAGGATAGTACTTGTTCCAGTTCGCCAAGCCAGGGCATGCTATTTGTTGTGACTTTCTTTTTCCGAAGAGATTGATCTTGTTCCTAAAGTACTCTTCGTCGCTTGGACTATAATCCCAGTTAGCGATTATTACCCCCTCCCATATGGGACTTTCAACTATTTCAGACCACTTTGACTTTTCCTTTTCCTCTCTTAAGTACATTCCAGTAAGCATGTCTCCCCAAAGCAATGGAACCTTTCCTTTTTCCTTTACGATATCGACCATGTTTCTATGATGAAGCTCATAAAGCTTTGGTCCTTCAAACTGCCAAGTTTTATTTAGACTTCTTCCTCTTCCCATAGCCCAAGTTTCGTCTCCTCCAATATGAATATACTTTGAAGGTGAACGCTCTACAACTTCTTTAAGCAAATCATAGGCAAACTCTCTAGCTTTTTCATTACTTACATCAAGACAACCTTCTCCAGGGTTGTGCCATTCGCTATACTCCCAAAACTCTGGTAAAGAAAGTATGTGCTCCATATGACCAGCGAGCTCAAGCGAAGGAAAGACGTCTATTCCAAGTTTTCTTCCGTAATTTACAATTTCGTTTAGTTCTTCCTCAGAAAGTCTACCTCTGTGCACACCAATTTGTGGATATTTCTTCCAAGGAAATAGGTCCTCAAAGTATATTGCAAAATAATTATACTTTAGCAAGAAAAGCCACCTTAGAAGTTTCTTGAAAGTTTCAACCTTTGGTACTCCACCACGTGCAATATCTAAGTGATATCCTCTAAAGGAAAACTTAAATTCTTCCTCTATTTTTACTTCAGGAATATAACTTGGATTTTGTTTAAGCAATTGAATTATTGTAGCATTACAAATGTTTTCATCGCCCCAAATCTTTATCTCACCGTTAAGAACTTCTAGACCAGTTCCAGCTTTGCTAACCTTACTTATTTTCCAGCTACCCTTTGGTACGTTAAATTCATTGCTCAGGAATTCATTGAAGTTCTGAAACCCTTCGAACCTGAACCAATTTCCAGAAAACTCAAGTTTTTTTGGTTCTGGAACTATGTTGATAACACCTTTCTTTTCGCTCATTTTATATCTCATTAGAGGGCATTACGCAAGTATTTAAACTTTTTCAGTTCTATATCATTTTACTAAGTGTCCTAACCTTCTTAACTTCCTTGTTTACCAAGCATTCTTCGTTTATAGTTCCTCTTAGAGCATAAAGCATGTTCTTTACTGCCTGCTCAGCCATCCCTCTCCTTGCCTCAAATGTAGCACTTGCAATATGAGGAGTTAAAACTACGTTCTCAAGTTTAACTAGTTCGCTAGATTTGCTCAATGGTTCATTTTGAAAAACGTCTAATGCTGCACCAGAAATAACTTTGTTCTTCAATGCTTCAATTAAAGCTTCTTCATCAACCACAGCTCCCCTTGATATATTTATTAGAAATGCATCTTTTTTCATCAAGCTTATTTCTCTTTTACTTATCATTTTCTTTGTTTCTGGAGTTAAAGCTACAGACAATACTAAGAAGTCTGCTTCTGAAAGAACACTGCTAAGGTCTTTAAACTTTAAGTTGTACTCTTCTTCAAATTCAAGCTTTCTAGTTCTACTGTAGTAAATTACGTTCATTCCAAAGCATCTTGCTCTCTTTGCAATTTCTTTTCCAATTTTTCCAAGGCCAACAATTCCTAAAGTTTTTCCCCTAAGTTCACGACCTAGCATGAACGTTAGGCTCCAACCACTTTTCCAGTTGCCTTCCCTTATTAGCTTGTCACCCTCAACTACTCGCCTAGCAACTGAAAGCATTAGTGCAAAGGCAAACTCTGCAACTGAAATTGTTAGAGGGTCTGCTGCGTTGAAAACGTAGATTCCTTTCTTTGTTGCTTCTTCTATGTCTATATGATCGTAACCTGCACTAACTGTACTTATGATCTTAACGTTACTTAATTTTTCAATAACTTCTTTAGTAAACTTGTCCGTCAGTAAGCATATTACACCGTCAGCTTCAGCTACACTCTTTACTAGTTCTTCTCCCTGCAGTGGGTATTCTTTTTTTAGTTCAACAACTTCTGCATGCTCCTTCAACTCATCTAAGACAGGAAACTTTAGGTCATGGGTTACTACAACTTTTGGTTTCATAGCTTAAAACAACTTGTACAACTTTATATTCTTTTTCTTAGTTGAGAAGAAATAGTTAAAGCGAATCCTATATTTAAGAGCTAACTACAGAACAAAAGTGATTATAAGCTTCTTCAACTGAGTCCTCGTGCTTAGGCTCAAATTCTCTTGGCTCAAAAGAATTTTTAACTATTGACCTTAGTTCTTTATGGGAGTTTACTAAGCCCATTGTATATGCTTGCATAAGAATGTTTCCAATTGAAGTTGCTTCTACAGGTCCTGCAACAACCTTGACTCCAGTAAAATCAGCGGTAAGTTGATTTAGTAACCAGTTTCTCGAACCACCACCAATGATATTAATTTGTCTAATTCTGTTTCCTGTTAGTTCTTCTATCCTTTCTATTACGAGCCTATACTTAAAAGCTAAACTTTCGAGGATTATCCTAACTAGCTCGCCTTCATTTTTTGGTTTTTCTTGATTTGTATCTTCTAAGTAACTCAAAATTTCTTCCACCATGTTTTCTGGAGCAAGAAACCTTTGATTATCTGGGTCTATAAATGAGATAAACTTTCTTGATTTGCTTGCAAGCTGTGTAAGCTCATCATAGGAAAAGTTTTTACCGTAACTAGCCCAGACTTTTCTACATTCTTGAATTAGCCACATTCCTTGAACGTTGCGAAGAAACCTAAATTTTCCAAACACCCCACCTTCGTTAGTAAAGTTGTGCTCTAGGGACTTCTTGTTTATTATTGGCTTGCTTACTTCCACTCCAACTAAAGACCAGGTTCCGGAGCTTATGTAAGCTGAATTTTCATCTTCTAGCGGAGCGGCAGCAACTGCAGAACCAGTGTCGTGACAAGCAGGAGCTACGATCGAGACTCTGCTATTACTCAAGTTTAGTTCACTTATTAAATTTTTTGATATAGATCCAAGAATTGTTCCAGGATTTATAATTTCAGGTAAGAAATGAGTTGGAATGCCTAGTGTTTCTAGAAGCTCGTAATCCCAGCCGCCCTTGGAGGGATTATAGAATTGAGTAGTAGTAGCGTCCGTAAACTCTGAAACCTTAGTACCAGAGAGCCAATAGTTGAATAAGTCTGGGATCATTAAGAACTTGTTTGCGGCCTTAAGCATGGAAGATTTGTTTAGAGCTAAGGAATAAAGTTGGTAGAGAGTATTTATTCTAAGAAACTGAATACCTGTTCTAAAGTATATTTCTTCTTTTTGAACTTTTTTAAGAGCTTCTTCGAATGCGTTTTCTGTCCGAGGATCTCTATAATGGTGAGGATTTCCAAGGAGCTCTCCGTTACTGTCAAGAAGTGCAAAATCAACACCCCATGTGTCAACGCCTATTGATTTTAAACTCTCACCAAGCTTAGAATTAGCAAGCGAAATAGCAGACTTCATCTCACTCCACAGTCGCAAAACATCCCAAAAGATGCTACCCTCTACTTTTACCGGAATATTTGGAAACCTATAAAGTTCTTCTATTTGTATTTTGTTGCCTGTTAAAATTCCAAGGATAGCTCTACCACTTTCTGCGCCCAAATCAAATGCAAGGAATGCAGGATTGTCCATAGATTTTTGTGACGAAAAACAAATTTTTAAGTTTTTTCTCAGTAATTGAA
>JAAOZO010000008.1 GCA_011605715.1 Nitrososphaerota archaeon
GTATTCAGCAAAGAGCTTTTACCAGAGCCGTTTGGTCCAGTTAAGAAGGAAAGTTCTCCCTCTTCTAGAGATAAGTTAACTCCTGAGAGTATCTCTCGTTCTCCCACTTTTACGAATAAATTTTTAATTTCTAGCAACATTTAGTTACCCCAGCGTTATGCTGTGGCTCAATTCTTAAGCATTTTCCATATTGAACAACTCTTTTTATCAAAATAAAACTAGTAGCGTTAAAATTTATGCCCAGACAGAAATTTCTCTTGCTTCAACTTCCTCTAACGTTGCCCTTATACCGCCTACTGTTACTTGCTTCCCACTACTGTCTTCTAGAATGAACGAATAGATTAAACCTGGTACAACATTAGTAGAAACTACTTTTCCCTCAACTTGAACTGATTCGCTTGTTCTTATGTTTTTCCCCAGAACTCTTGCGTATGGAATACGACCAACCGAAAGAATATTTTTCATTATTTCTATTGCAGACCATATGTTCAAGAAAGTCATTTTCTTAACAGGAACAAAAATAGGCTCAATTGATTTAGCTGTTATAAATAACGACTGATTAAAGAAGTAAGCTAACGTGTAAAGTAACTCATCTTCCATTTCTACGATATCAGCATAACAATCTTCAGAGTTAAGGAATAAGGTTGAGCCTATTATACATCGTTTATTGTCAGATATTAAAATGTATGGACCAACTATTTCTCTAATTCTTATGTTTGCTATTTTCATTAATTTGCGAGTTAACTCCTCATGCCTTTCTCCTGGATAAATTACCAATGTTAATGAAACATTTCTTCTTTCATAGCTCTCAAACAGTGTTTGGTACATTGCTTCCATTAAGTATGAAGGCGCGGCAAAGAGGATCTCTTTTTTGCTTTCAGCTATAGATTTACCAACCCATTTTTCTATACTTTTCTTGCCTCTAACTATCAATAATGATGGTTCAACAACTTTCCTTTCTAAAGAGTACCTAGAAATCTCATCGATTAATTCTTGTGAACCTTTAGTAACTTTTTCCACTAATTGTTTTATGGCAATCGAGGGTTCAACTGCACGAAATTTCATAGGCCTACCAGATTGCACCCAAACTAAACCTTTTCTTTGTAATGAGGAAACCACATCGTAAATTCTGGATTGCGGTATCCCTGTTAACTTCACAAGATCAGTTGAAGTTAACTCACCATATTTTGCCAACGCTAAGTAGGATTTGGCTTCGTACGAAGTTAAACCTAAATTCATGAGGTTTTCAATAAGCTTATCCTTTGATGAATCGGCACTAACTGAAAAGGTCAATTTGTTATTTAGCACCTCTAATGTAGGTTTCATGCTCCTCTGGAGATAAAGACCTCCAAAGTAGTACCTGTTTTCTTACATCGTCTATGAAATTATAATTCGAAGTAATCCAAGTACTTCTTGTACCTCCAGTTCTTCTTGTAGTTAACGTTGTAAATCCCTTTGCTACAGTTTTATCATAATTTACACTTATCACTACCTGCTGACTTATATTGGCTTCAAATGGGGCTAAACTTACCTCGGCTGACAAAGCAAGATTGCTTAAATCGATTGAAAAACTACGGATTATAAAGTATGCTTTCTCTTTCCCTTCTCCAGAATAGTATTCTGCTAAGAATTTTAGGAAGCCTTTCGCTTCTTCTATCGACGGAAATTCAATTGGTAATGGCATTTCCCATAAATCTCCTTTTGGTTTTGTTGGAGGCACCCACCGCCTTTCTAAAGAAGGGGTTATCAACCTAGCTGAAACTATGCTCGGGTATATTGAAGCAAGAATAGAAGATAGGAAAACTACAACTAAAGAGACTCCTACAAATAGAGAAGCAGCATTTATCACGAAGTTTGATGGCAAAAGACCAAAAGATATAAGGAATTTGTTCATTATGAAGCCAATTATATAGCCTATGATTGAAGAAAGAAATGAAAAAGTAACAGCCTCAGTTATAAACATAACTGCTGAGCCTCTAGGAGATAACCCTACAGATGCAAATATGTATATTTCTCTTGTACGTTCTTTTACACCACCTAAAAGAGCAACTGTTATGTTAAGTGCTGCTATCGCAATTAACAATGGAAGAGCCTCCATTCCAAGCAGTAAGTAAGTTTTTGTTTTGTAAGTTTGCACAACGTTATTTCCCAATACGAAATAAGAAGGAAGCGAACTTTGAAGGGAAAGATTCTTTGTAATATTAAAAGCTGCATCATCATTTACTTTAAAATTAATTTTTATAGAACCTACATATCCTCCAAGATTCATTGCCAAATCGAATGGGAGTATTATTATGCTTTCCCAACTAAGTGGTGGAGGATTACTTGTTGGTTGTCCAGGAATTTGAATCGCTAACTGAGAAATTCCAATAGGGTCTATAGGAGTCGGTGGGTTATTCGTTATGTCTAAAATGTTTTGAAGCTTTTCTGAAGGAAGTATTCCAGCAACTTTAACTTCTAGACCAAGTAACTCTACATCATCCCCAATAGATACTCCAAGATCTTTAGCTTGCGATGACGTTAACACACAGTACAAATTAGAGGAATTTGAAATGGATAAACTTGAATTGAGCTGTTTTGACAAACCTCTTAGCTCAAGGTTTGAAAGTCCAAGAAGAGCTATTGGCTTTATGAATTTCCCAGTTTTACTTATTACCGAAAAACTGTGCCCAAGCCTATTGCTATACACTGGATAAAGCCACGCCCTTGGGAGAACATCTCCAGAATTACCTACAACACCTTTTACATACTCCACAGTTTGCTTATCAAGAAGTTCAAAGGGAGGCATGCCATAACCTATTTTAACTAGAGCTACTGGACTCTCATAAGGAATTTGAATAATACCATAGTTAAAGTATTTTACGGCAGTATAATACGAAGAAGATGTGAGAGAAGTTAAGCCAATAACTACAACTATCATTGTCACTGCAGTAAGTATAGATCTCAGCTTTCTACGTCTCATGAATTCTAAAGATGTTGGAACTGCAACTTGTAAAACACTAACCTCTTCTTTTGAAATTCTATGTTTTCCTAAAAGTGTTTCGGCTGTCTCTGACAATACCCAACTGGTCTCAGAAATTAAAACAAGCAAAGTTAGCGAAAAAAGTAAAACAAGCAAAGATCCTATAATGCCCATAAGTGAGTTCGAGGTAACAGAGAATGCAGGATGGATAAACAAGAAAATAGAGAAAATACCAACACCTATTGCCATCGTATAAATAAATCTTTCCTTGCCTTCTTTATGTATGAATAGCCGTTCCATGATCACTATAGAAGGAATAGAAATGAACAGGAGTAAAACTGAAGTTAAGCCAGAATCTGAGTATATTGGCATTAAATCTTGTTTATATGTACTAGAAACATATGCAAGCGACTGTCTCAAGTTGTTATAAGCAACCGAGTAATTTTTCTTGCCTAAAGCATCTTTTGAGACATTGAGAAGAGCAATAGCTCGTGAAAGGGCTTCGTCTATGCTTGGATTTCTTACGTTAAATTTATTTAGCTTTGAGTATCTGTTACTTACAACATTTATTAAGTCGCTAGCATAAAGCAGTGATGTCAAGTTAAATATTAATGGTTTATTAACAAGTATTCCATAGCCTTCCATATAGTTTCTACTTGAATTGACTAGGATTATTGATGGTCTTTCCAAAGTTTCAAAATACAAACTGAAAGAAACTCTTGAATTTGGTCTAACAAAGAACATTACTACGGGTTCCCATGGGATATATAAAGTGCCAAAGAAGTACGGTATAGCTTCTGACTTAAAGTCTAAAACAGAAACTCTAAAGTTTTCTTGCAATAACAAACTGAACGGCCTTCTTGGATCGAGTTGCCAAGGAACTCTAAAGTATCCAGGATCGTAGACATCAAATAACGTTATAGGATCGCAGTCAAAAAGAGGAATTATAACGTGATCATGCCCATAAACCGGACTAACTGAAGGTTTAGTGACTTGCTGGCCATAAAGCGGCCCCATATCTGGAGCGGCAACAATCTCACTGTCATTTTCATTAAAAACCCATGCATCATATCTCCAAGCAGGTGTGGAGTAAATTGGACCTATGGTTACATTGAATTCGCCCTTCTCGTTCGCATATAATAAAAGATATGAAAATGGGAAACCAGCAGTTCCGGACGGACCTTCCGGATACACTCTTACTAAGGCATGCGGTACAGGAGCGTACCAACCACTGGTTAAGTTTAGCTTCGCAACTTCTCCTGTTAACGTAGTTAATCCCACCATGTAACCATAGAGGGCAGTAAAAGTTGTTGGCTTCCTAGATTTCCAATCAACTGAAAAACTTTCATCATTGGTTAATCCTGTAAGGTGAGCTATTATCGTTAAAGTCTGAGAATAAACGTTCTGAAAGTTAATATTCTCATAATCACTTTGTGGATTTCCCCAATAATAGTCAATTTGATCAGAAGTTCTAATTGTAAAAGCAAGCATATTGAGCAATGCAAGAGGCTCAGTATCGAGAATGTATGGACTATGCTGATTTCCCCACCAATCATTCGATTGTATATCCCAACTTATATAATCATCTAAACTGTAGTTATCATTCTTAGTTAAACTATTCAATAAATCAATTGGAGAAACTCCACCACTATTCTTATACAGCAAGTATGAATTTGAACTAAATACTTTTTGAATAGGAGCATAGTTGGAAGCCATTACATCGCTAGAAAATCTTATAGCATACCCAGAATATAGAGTAGAAATTTTTGGAGATTCATATCCGATGTCTACTCCTATCCAAGTATATATCTTGTAAGTCCCATTTTGTATCTCTGGTTTAAACAACTCATCTATTGCAAACTTTCTTGGGCCATCTAATGCGTTCCAATGCCCCGAAAATGCAACAATCCAAATACTTCTCTCTGGCCTATTGTATGAGAAAAATCTAGCTATTTCGAGAAGTGAAGAAATACTTATTGCTTCCCCAGCCGCAGGAGATATTGAAGGAACTACCGACCAAGAGTCATATCTTGCTGAAACCACTATGACTTGATCCTTCATTTTGGTGCCATCAAGCCTAGCTATGATATTGGATGCGTTCACCTCCTTTAAAGTTATCTTAGAGAATACTTTTACGTCTCCGCCTGAATTAGCAATTTTTTTAAGCACTTGCCCCACTGAAGAATTAACGTATAACCTTGTAAACTTTATTGGAGTCATTAGGAATTTGTCTAGGGCTTCATACCTACTAAATTCTTTAGATTCAATGAATATAACTGCCTTTGCACCAAGTTTAGCAGCATTCAACCAATTTGACCCAGAATCATAATCCATGAGTACGATAGAACCAAGAACATCCTTTCCATCAAAATCTTTTAAGTCTCCTTTTCCAACATAAATTAGTTTACCACAGTATCCTTGAATTGGAGTGTTAGAAGTTTGAATTAGTCCATTTGGCCATAATGCGTACGCCTTAAATGTTGTACCATTTGGCAAAGCAATAAAAGAGCCTTCGTCTATAGGAGAAACTGTAGTAAAGTTATGTAAAACGACTTCATAACCTAATCCTTTAAGGTAATTGGTAATGTAATCTCTAGCTTCATAATATCCTGGGTAACCAGGTACTCTGGTACCGAGAGATGAAAGAAATCTTGTGTTGTTTTCAATGTTTTTTAGGTTAACAAAATTTATAGCTTGAGTTACTACGTCCCCCAAGCTTGTTTCTCCAAAAATGCACGAAAAATTGGAAAAGTTTATGAGAATTAAAAATATTAGAGCTAACACAAAAAATGATTTTGACTTAATTCTTGTTATCACCATGGCCAAATCCACCCCGAGTTAAGTACAAAGAACAACGCAATTGTGAATCCTATAACTAGTCCATATCCAGCAGCAAGTCCAGCTACTACAGTTCCTTTTGCCTTCTCCCAACTTTCTTTTTTTACAACTTTAGGAATTAGCAAATTTCCAATTATTGAACTGATTAAAGTTGCTACAGCATAAGGAGGCAAAGTAAAGAATCCTGCTATGAGCCCTGGTCCAGACAATGGCAAAGAAATCAACCTATTAGACAGCTCAAATAGACCTGACAAGATTCCACTACCAAGTGCAGAAAAGAGTATGATCCTTGGATTAATGTCTATTTGCCTTGTAATTAAAAGGGAATCACCTATTGCAGTTCTTGCCCAATCGATAGTAGTATAGGGAAACATAGAAGACGGTATTGGCGCCATTCTCCAAAATAAGTCAAGCGACAAAGTTCCTATAATAGTTGAAGCAATAGCGCCGAGAACAAGTGCTTTAATTACATCCATAGGATGAGTTTCCGTAAGGTATGCAGCTTTAAGTATGTTGAGCATGCCAGGAGTTGAACTCCCAGCTAATACTGGCGAAACTACCCACCCTGGATAATCTTTATAGTTACTGTAGTAAACTAAAGTATGCCATAAGTAAGGTATAGATATGCTATAACCAGTCATGCCTAGTGTAGTACTATTTGCTAAAGCAAACAAAAAACTTAACCCAACAGAGTATATTAGCGATATATATAAAGGAAAAGAAGTAAGCATGTTATGAACAAAAGCAGAACATGAAGTTCCGATTATAAAAAGAGCAAACAATACCAAAAAGTTAGGATAAATACTTGCTTTTTTCTCTTTAGTTGCTTTTATCATGACTTTCATAACTTTTAATATGTTTTTTGAAGTCAAAATGAGTACCATGAATGAAATGCCTAAACCAAATCCAATTTGTGGCGCGAACCATACTCTATACAAAGATCTCTGCCATATTAGCGAGATATTCATACCTCTTCGATACTCAGCCACCCATTTTGGAAATATATTTGGGAATAAAGTTAAAAAGATATTATTCC
>JAAOZO010000035.1 GCA_011605715.1 Nitrososphaerota archaeon
ATCCTATACAAGTAGGAACGGCTGAGCTTTCAAATGATTTTCGTATAGTTAAGTTTGTTGAGAAACCAGACTTAAAAGTTCCAGTCAGCATAGGAGTCTTGGTCTTAAGTGGTAAGGTTCTTACATACTTAAGGCAAATGTGGAACGGAAGTCAATGTGATTTAGATCTTATGCGTGACTTAATTCCTTTCCTTATTTCTAAGAAAGAAAACATCTTTGGTTTCATAACCTCATCTTTTTGGTATGATGTTGGAACTACTGAAAAATACGAGAAACTTTCTAACTACACGATAGAAAAAGAATTAAGTTTTATTTTCTACCGTTAGATTTTTCATTCTCTAAAATATTTTTAACCTTACTTTGTAAGTTAGTCATGAAGGTGAAAGTCTCTGAAGTACATTCGCGATTATAGACTGGAAGCAGTGTTAAGCAAAATTATAAGAGATCTCGAGTTACACTATATTCGTCCAGAAAGGATTCACATCGTTAGAAGTAGAGGGAGTCATTCAATAGGCACCGTAGCAAGAATCCATGGACTACCAAAATGCCTCCAAGTAGGTTTGGGACTTGAACCAAGCTATGTAATCGAAATAATAGATGAAAAATTCAATTACTTAAACAAACAACAGAAAATTAGGGTTCTAATACACGAGCTTCTTCACATTCCGAGCAATTTTGGGGGTGGGGTTTTAGCTCATTCTCGAAAAAACTTTTCAAAACTTGAGGAACTTTATTTTTCAAAACTTGAGGCTACTTTAGATTCGTACCAACTTTGAACTTTTAAGGTTTTTAATCTAAGATTAGGAGTTTAGCAAAAGAGTTAAATTTAGGTTGAATGAAACCTCCTGTAGGAAGTGGAAATGGTAAGGATTGAGTGGTTGGGACATGCTTGCTTCTTCATTCAACATGAACAAACTAAAATTGTAATAGACCCCTTTGAAACTTCTTCCGGTATTCGTTACCCGAAGATCGATAAAGTTGCCAACTATGTACTAGTTTCACATGAGCACTTTGACCATAACAACGTTAAAGTTGTTAAAGGTAATCCAAAAATCGTAAGGTCTCCTACAGAGCTAGCAGAAGACGGAGTAAAAATAAAAGGCGTTCCTGAATTTCACGATAAATCAATGGGAAAAGAGAGAGGAAAAATTACTGTGTTTAAGATCTCTCTAGGTAATGTAGATATTGTCCATTTAGGAGATCTTGGCGAAGTTCCAAGTTCGGAATTCAAAAACAAAGTAGGTAATGTAGACATACTACTGGTTCCTGTTGGTGGTACTTATACTATAAATTCAGAAGAAGCGGATGAAGTTATAAAACTGCTCGACCCCAAAGTAGTTATACCTATGCATTACAAAACAGAATATCTTGATTTTCCAATAGATGGTGTTGAGAGATTCTTAAAGAATAAGACAAATGTGAAAAGGTTTGAAACTAATTGGGTAGAGATAACTAAGGCCGAGCTTCCAGACAAGCAAACAATATACTTGCTTGCTCCGCCTAAAAAGTGAGGCGAAAGTTCATTTAACGTAGCATGCTCTTAAAATTTGCTAGAATTGTGATGCGTTCCGGATGAGTAGTTATGAAGACTTCTCCTGAATTAAAACAATTTCGCGTCTTTAGTTTTCTGTTTAACTATACTAAAAATCTAAGATTTAGTTTCGTTTTAATCCCATTTCTTTTTCTGTTTTTCTTTTTACTTTCACCAAGTTATCAAGTTAAAGTCAGTTACTACAATACTTCTTTTTGGGATCTCTCCTCTGTTGACAAGCCAACAAATTTTTCGCTTGGAGCCTGGAGAATCGTTGATGGTATAGAAATTGCAGAAGTAAACTATACCAGCGAGTTCTATGGAGGAACTAGGGTGATAATAAATGGTTATTTAGCAAGACCACTTCGAGAAGGCGTTTTCCCAGCTGTCCTTCTAATGCACGGCTCTTATGGAACAGCAGACTCGATGCTACCCTTTGCAATTGAACTTGCAAAAAGAGGTTATGTTGCACTATCGATCTCTGGCCCTGGTCAAGGAAAGTCAACTGGTCCATCAGAATCTAATGAAAATAGGCTTAACTTGTCTAGTTCTCCTTATTTTTCATACTATTACCGCCTAACTTACTCTGCGTTACGTGGAGTAACCTTGCTTTCAGAATTGCCTTTTGTTAATAAGTCTGCTATTGCAGTGTGCGGTGCCTCTCAGGGAGGTCTTGAATCCATCTGGGTTGCTGCTCTCGACAAAAGAATAAGAACAAGCGTTCCGGTCGTTGCTGGGGGTGATTTTCCTTACTTAATATCAAGTGGGTCTCTCGCTTTGGGGCATATTCCAAAAAATGAGAGTGCTTCTTCTCAAAAGGCCTTAAAGTTAGCTGAATTTTTTGATCCAATAGGTTATGTTAAAGAAATAAAAGTCCCAATACTTTTTTTGGTTGGTACTTCTGATGAGTTCTTTCCATTTTTTAGCTTCAATGAAACATATTCTTCTATCAGTAGCATAAAATCAATAAATATGCTACCAAACGTTGGTCACTTTGAAGTACAGACTGCTTGGGTTGATTCAGCTCTTATATGGTTTAACTACTGGTTAAAGAATGAAGGTAATTTGCCAAGTGTAAGTATCTTAAGTTGTAGAGTTGAAGGGGATAAAGTAAAGATAAATGTTACCAGCAACAATGTAGATTCTGTTGTAGTTAACTACAGGTACGATATGCCTTGGGACCGGTGGAAAACCAAGAAACTTGAGATGAATGATGGCCTCTTTTCTGGCTACGTTGAAAAACCCCTATTTGGTTCATTGTACTTTTACGTTGGAGGCGTAATAAATGGAGAACAAATAGTGTCTTCAGAAGTGCGAGCTGTAAAGAGCTCCTTCTTGGATTCTTTTGTATTTTTGCTCTTTATCTTTTCTTTAGTAGCCCCCCTGTTTCTTGTAGTAATAAGTCTTGGTTTAGATTGGTTTGCATCATTTCAAAGAGGAGTAATATTCCTCTTCAGCTGGCTTTCTTACTTTCTTCCGATAATAGTCGTATCCAAGGCAGTACCTCTTACAGTTTGGACTTTCTTTAGAACTTATGAACTTCATATTCCGCAACTTGTTTCTCTTTTGTTCGTTTTATCTTTTTTCGTTCTACTCCTTTTTTCTTCAACTTCTGATTTGAATCTAATACTCTCACTACTTACAACTTTTACGATTAGTTTAGTGTTCTACCTGGCTGTAAGCAACTTACTTGGAAACTATGTTGGAGTTGTTCCAAGCTCTACAATCCTCTTTCAATTACTTTCTCTCGCTATGGTCTCTCTTGAAACTAAGTTTAGAAAAGATTAAAAAATAAAAATTCATATAAGGTTTTTAGCTAACTTCGTCTGAAAAGCTTATCTCAATTTTCCCATATTCTAAAGTTCTTGAGTTAATTGTAATTTTATGTGTTCCAGGTTGTAGTCCGCCTTCCTTTTTCACTATGAACGTTACTTCGTCTCCTACATCAAAAGGCATACTTTTTGTTTCCAGCTCCTTCGCACTAAATTCGTTCTCTCCTTTTCTTATTGAAATTAACTCTGGCTCGACCGGTGTTTCATCTACTAATATGGTTAGTGTTCCCTTTATCGTTCCGGATCCTAGGTTGTTCCTTAGTTTAAATGAATAGCCCTTTATTTGTTCTCCTTCCTTTATGTTCTGTAGACTGCCTTTTACGTAAAGTTGCCTCAGCATAAACGATGGTATCATGTTTTCTACGCACCAATCTATGTCTAAAGTGGTAAGTAAGATAAATACTTTTCCTTTCTTAAAAGCAAGCGCACTCAACGCAAAAATAGCAAAAACTAGTAAAAAAATTCTAGAGTTAAATCTTTTTAAAAACAGTACTTTTTTTCGAACTCTCTTACAGCCAATTCTATGCTTTTTTGGCTTGGGGTTTTCTTGAAGCCAAAGTTACATATTTCACTAATGGCCCCATACTCTCCTCTTTTCATAGAGTATTTTACTGCACGAATCACATCAAGTAGAACATTGGTAGCGTTTGGGGCATCTTCTGTAGTTAGTAATAAGTCGATAGTGTACTTCTTCCCCAGAAGCCCTTCAGCCTCAAACCAAAAGTGGCTTACTCTCTTATTTTTCATAAATTCTACGTAGTCTGTTGTTCCGGTAACAACTTCATATGAATCTCCTACTTCCGAAACAATTGCGTTTGTTTTTATATTCTTTTTTAGCTCTTTAAGGTCTTCATCCATAGTGTTCAGACTTTCCAAGCCCCCACCAACATCAACTTGGTAACTTTTTACTGCTGAGATTCCTCTAAGTTTCATGAAGTTCAGTATTCCTCTATGTAGTGCTGTTCCTCCAAATTGACTCATTAGGTCATCTCCAACAACAACAAGCCTTCTTTCTTCAAATTTTTTTGCAATTGCTGGATTGCTTGCTATCGTAGAAGGCGTAGCATTTACTAAAGAAACTCCTGCATTTAACGCTTGTTCTGCATAAGCTTCAGAAGTTTTCTGTAAGCCACTTGATATCGTGAGAAGAAGTATTTCTGCGCCAGAATCTGCAAGAACTTTGCCTATATTTTTTGGAGTTTCTGTTTTCTCAATTCTTAGCTTGTCTTTTGCAAAATAAGAGATTTCGTCTAGCAAGATTCCTCTTTGTACTGTTACTCCTTCTCCTGCTGTTACGTCACTTAAATCTACAACATTCGGTTCTGTTATAGCTGCTTCGTTAAGTGGTTTTCCGATTTTTCTTTCATCTATGTCAAAGGCAGCCACGATCTCTATATCTTTTAATTCTATGCCTCCTACTTTTTGATGCCATATTCCTTTAGGTTCATTCTTTAGGCTTAATGTCTTAAGAAGGTAAGCTATACTATTTCCTACTCCTGCAACTGCAACCTTAACTTTTTCCATAGCATCAAGTAGGCTTTTAATGGTTTTAAATCTTAACTCTATTCCTTCTTTTACCTAAAGTTAAGTACTCTAAAACAATCTTGTGTTTTATATTTAATAAATTCTTTAATAGTTAGGCAAGAAGTACTGAAAGTTTTTTATTTTTATATTTTTCCTTCAAAAGCATGAGCTTTATTGAAAGTTTAGAAAAAATTAGAGCAAAACCTAAAAAAAGAATAGTTGGTCTTATGTCAGGAACTTCTGCCGATGGCGTTACTGCTTCGTTAGTTGAAGTTGAAGGAAATTACACAAGTACAAAGGTGAACTTAATAAATTATCACACTTATTCTTACGACGAGCATATAAGAGCATTAATTTTTGAGTTGTTTGATCCAAAGAAAAGTAACGTTGAGAAGATATGTGAAGCCAACTTTCTATTGGGAGAGGTTTTTGCTAAAGCTGCTGTTGAAGTGGTTAAAGATTCAAATTTAAACTTAAGTGAAATTGACCTTATCGGTTCTCATGGCCAAACAATTTACCATATGCCTAATGGAAAGATAGTAAAGAAGTCAACACTACAGATAGGCGAATTAGCTGTAATCGCAGAAAGAACAGGAGTAACAACAGTAGGAGACTTTAGGAAAAGAGACATAGCTGCTGGAGGCGATGGTGCTCCACTTGTTCCCTATGTGGACTTCATACTTTTTAGAAGTGATAAAAAAAGTATAGTAATTCAGAACATCGGGGGGATTTCAAACTTAACGTTTTTACCTTCTGGATGTAGCGAGGAAGAGGTTGTTGCGTTTGATACTGGGCCGGGAAACATGGTTATTGACTATCTTATCAAAAAGTATACTGCTGGAAAACTTAGTTACGATGTTGATGGCCAAATCGCATCTAGAGGTGAAGTTAGTAAAGAGCTTTTGAACTACTTTATGAGCAACGAGTACTTTAACATTCCTCCTCCAAAGTCAACAGGTAGAGAGGTTTTTGGTTCGCATTTTGCTGAAAGTTTTGCTCTTCAAGGAGAAAAACTTGGCTTAAAGAAAGAAGACATAATTGCTACAGCCACAGCTCTTACTGCTGAGTCGATAGTAAAATCATACGAAGACTTTATTTTAAGTAAGGGAACCATAGACGAAGTCTATATCGCAGGAGGTGGACTAAAGAACAAGACTCTAGTTAACATGATAAGAAAAAGATTGCCTCAAATTCCCGTTCTTCCCTTTGACGTTCTAGGCTTTTCCTCGGAAGCTCGAGAGTCAGTCTACTTTGCAATTCTTGCTAATGAATTTATTCATGGAAATAAGGCAAATCTGCTGAGCGCAACAGGAGCGCATAAGAAGGTTCTACTTGGAACTTTAGTGCCTGGAAATTTCTAAAGTGTAACATCAATAAAAGACTTTTTAAATACATTTTTAATAATTAAACGTGGGGAAAAATGAAGCTAGTTGAGTTTGAGGAAAGCTACTTCGAAGAAGTTCGAAATTTACTAAACTTAAGCCTTTCTGAGGACTTTATCTCTGATAGAAGCCTTAAGAGGATAACTTTCAATGATCCAAACTATGATAAGCGTTATGCTCTTGTTGCAATAGAGAACGAAAATATAGTTGGGTTTGTACTAGGAGTTAAGAGAGAAAGAGCTCCAGAAGAACTAGTTGAAGCTCAAAAAGAATTAGCTTGGATAAAGGTTTTTGCTGTAAGAGAAGACTACAGAAACAAAGGAATAGCAACAAAACTATTTGAGGAACTAGAGGGCCGACTTAAAGATAGTGGTACAAAGAAAGTTCGAATTGCTGACTTTCCAGGATGGACTCTTTTCAGTGGTGTAGATTTAAAATATCAGGATGCGCTTGCTTTCTTGCTTAGCAGGGGATTTAAGAAAGTAGGAGAAGCTGTCGATTATGAAATAGATCTACTAAACTTTTACATACCAAAAAGGGTCCTTAAGATGGATGTTAGTCCTGCTGTAGTACGCAAAGCCGAGAAATCAGATAAAAACAAAGTTCTAAGCTGGGTAAAGTCTGAATTTTCTGTTTTTTGGGAATACGAGGCAAGTGTAGGCTTTGAATATGATAAGCCAAAATTGTGGATCGCTGAAGACAAAAACGAAATTATTGGATTCTCTGTTTACAGCGCACTTGAACCTCATTGGTTTGGTCCGATTGGCGTTTCTACAAAAACTAGGCTAAAGGGAATTGGCTCTTTACTTCTCTTTAACTGTCTTAAGAGCATGAGAGAAGAAGGTCAAAGAATTGCAGTAATACCTTGGACTAGTCACTTGTTCTTTTATACGCAGGTACCTGGAATAAATAAAATCCGCCACTATTGGATTCTCGAGAAAACCCTCTTTTAGTTCCTAAGTTCAAAAAAGGAAAC
>JAAOZO010000074.1 GCA_011605715.1 Nitrososphaerota archaeon
AAGATAGCGGTTCATCCAGAAACTCCAAAAGAAGTAAGGAAGCTTGCGGATTTCGTGGGTTCAACTAGTCAAATGATGAAATATGCATGTAGTTGTGAAAGCAAACAAGTTATAATAGGAACGGAAATTGGACTTATACATAGACTTAAGAAGGAATGCCCTGGAAAGGAGTATATACCTCTCAATGATTCAGCAATCTGCAGATTCATGAAACAGATAACGCTGAAAAGCATTCGTGATTCGTTGAGAGACGTGAAGAACAGAGTCATAGTTGATGAAAACTTAGCCAAAATGGCAAGAGAAAAAATTATTAAAACATACGAACTGGTGGGAATAAAACTATGAGAAGCAAGACAGAAGCAATGAAATTTTTTGAATATATTAACGAAGACATTCCATTCTTTGATGTTACTTCGGAACTAATTGGGGAAGAAGTAAAGTGCAGAGCAGCAATAGTAGCTAAGCAGAATTTCACTCTAGCAGGTCTTGAAGAATGTATTCAATTCCTAGGTATAGTTGGAATAAATGCAAAGCAACTTAAGAAGGATGGCGAAGATGTAAAAGAAGGAGAAAAAATAGCAATACTAGAAGGTAACGCAAGAGATATTTTGAGTATCGAGAGACTAATGCTTAACATAATTTCTCATGCTTCAGGAATTGCTACGGTAACAAAAAACTTTGTGAATTTATGCAGAAAAGTGAATCCAAAAGTTAGAGTAGCAGCTACGAGAAAAACGTTGCCAGGACTTAGGTACTTAGAGAAGAAGGCAGTTAAGCTCGGAGGAGGGGATACACATAGGATGAGCTTAAGCGATATGATACTAATAAAAGACAACCATATAAGGATAATTGGAGGAGTAAGAGAAGCAATCAAACAAGCTAAAGAAAAATCGTCTTTATTCACGAAAGTAGAAATTGAGGTAAATAGCTTAGAAGAAGCCATAGAAGCGGCTAAAGAGGGAGCAGACATCATAATGCTAGATAACTTTACTGTTGAGGAAATTAAAGAAACGGTAAATAAACTTAAAGAACTTAAGTTAAGAGAAAAAGTTCTGATAGAAGTTTCGGGAAGAATTAACGAAGAAAACATTTTAGATTATGCTGCCTGCGATGTGGACATCATAAGCAGTGGAGCTATAACTCATTCAGCAAAAGCTGTTGACGTGAGTTTAGAAGTTTTTGAAGTCCTAAAGCCATAAGATAAGTTATTTTTATTTTATATAAAATAAACTTAAGTAGAACTCATGAGGAGCTAAAGGCTAAAACCATGGATAAAGAAGATAAAAAATTTGATGTAATAGTTGTTGGAAGTGGGATTGCTGGTCTTTATTCAGCTTTAAGGTTAAAAAAGTATGGAATAAATGTAGTTGTTATAACAAAAGACAAAGTAGATGAAACAAACACAAATTTAGCTCAAGGAGAGGAATGGCTGTAGCTCTTGGTAAAGACGATAGCACAGAGTTACATCTAAAAGATACCATTGAATCTGGAGCTGGGATAAGTGATGAAGAAATTGTAAGGATACTTGTCTCTGAAGCAAAAAATCGAGTTGAGGAATTCATAAGATTTGTTGGAGTACAGTTTGAAAGAAAGAATGAAGAGTTTGACTTCGCTCTTGAGGGAGGACATTCGCTTCCTAGAATTTTGCATATAAGAGATAAAACTGGGGAGTATATACAAAAGAGCCTCGTAGAAAAAGCTATGCGTGAAAACATAAGAATAATTGAGAATGCATTCTTACTTAAAATAGTAACAGAGGAAAGCTACGTTATAGGAGCGGAGGTTATGTTAAATGGAGAACACATAAAAATGTCTGCAGATAATATAATACTAGCAACTGGAGGGTCAGGACAACTTTACAAGATCACAACGAATGCGCAGACCGCAACAGGAGATGGAATAGCCATTGCATACAGAGCTGGAGCAGTAGTAAGCAACCTTGAATTTGTGCAATTTCATCCAACAGCTACTATTTTACCTGATGGCAAGGTTAGGTTAATAACAGAAGCAATCAGAGGAGCGGGAGCTAAAATAATAAACGATAGGGGAGAGCGGTTTGTGTGTAAGTACGATGAAAGATGTGAACTAGCAACTAGAGACATTATATCTAGAGCAATTTACTTCGAAATGCAAAAGAAGAACACTCGCATTTATCTTGATCTAAGAGATGTTCCAGAGGAAAAAATAAAGAAAGAATTTGAGGGATTTTACGAAACGATGGCGCGCTACAGAAAAGATATAACGAAAGAACCAATAGAAATTGTTCCAGCAGCACATTATATGAATGGAGGAATCAGAGTTAATGAATTTGGTCAAAGTAACCTAGAAGGATTGTATGCCATAGGAGAAGCATCCTGCACAGGAGTTCATGGCGCAAATAGGCTTGCAAGTAATTCTTTACTTGAAGCAGTAGTTTTTTCTTCTAGAGCTGTTGAAGCAATAGTAAATGGAGCCAAATGGAAAGGATTGAGATTAGAGAAAAAGGACTTAGTGAACCCTCCCATAGACTTAGGTAAACATCTAGAAGACGTGAAAATTATAAAGGATGTAAATGAATTGAAAGAAGTGATGTGGAATAAAGTTGGAATCGTAAGAGAGGGAAAAACACTTAGTGAAGCAATACTAAGGATTAAGAAAACAAGAGATAAAATCAATCAACAGAAGAAAATTTTTGATAAAAAACAACTAGAATTTGTAAATATGTTGGACTTATCCGAACTAATAGCTACGGCAGCATTAGTTAGGGAAGAAAGTAGAGGTTGTCACTACAGAAAAGACTTTCCAAGTGAAAATGAAAAGTGGAAAGTTACTATAAATTTTGTTTTGCAGTAGTTGCGAAAAGCTAGAGGCCTTTTATCCAGTTTAGAGTCACTTCGAAAAGTTCGTTTTTCCTTGTTGAAAAAACGTGGTCTGCTTCTGGAATTACTACCAGTTTTGATTTTCCTAAAAGTTTATGGAACTTTTCAGCTTGAGTTGCTGGAACTGCAACATCCTTCTCTCCTGCTACTATCAAAATAGGAGTATTAGTTAGCTTATTGTAAAGTTTAATTGGATTGTTTCTCACAAAATCTGCTATAAACGCTTCATAATTTTTTGGCATTATATTTTTTATCCATTCTGTTGAGCCACTAAGTAGCGATTCAGAGTCTATAACTGCAGACCATAAAACCAATGAGTCAACTCTTTCATTTACTGCAACATGAATACCAACCAATCCACCCATGCTTAGCCCAACTAAGTGGATTTTCTTCTTTGAAAAGAGCTGCTTAATTTTTCTTGTAATAAAAAGACCATCAGAAATCCAAGCAGAGGGGAGCATTTCTTCTATAGTGCCTTCGCTCTCACTCTTATTATAGTTTGTTTTTGAAAATCTAAAATCAAAGCGAAAAGTCGAAATACTTTCTCTGTTAAAATAATTTTCAGCTTCAACAAAAAGGTTGTTAGCTTCGTTTTTATCACCAGTGAAACCGTGAAAGAAGATTACAATGTCTTTGGAGCCCTCGACCTCTGAGAGAATTCCACTTATTTTCATGCCTTCGTTAAAAAACAACATAGGCTTTTCCATAGTTAGCCTATTTATAAAAAAGATATTTAAGTCTTTAATGAAAAAGCTGAAGCTTATGAAGATTTGTATGCTTTTAACAAAATCCTTTAGGATCGTAAGCATTGTTTTTTTCTATCAATCGAAAGCGACTAAAATATTCAGTTGCCGTTATCAGCAGTTTCAAAATAGATAGACTTAAGTAGAATAATAAAAACATTGCTCGAAGCACTACGCTGACTCTTCAATAAAGCAAGCTTACTCGATATTAAAGTCTTGGAGAAGAAGTTATATAAAAGGAGAGAGAAGAATAGAGCAAAGGACTTTGTTCATAAGTTAACAAAAGAAATTTCGAGAGAATTTAAGAAAGAAAAATATGTTCAACTATTCTAGAGAACACAATAGAAGAATAGCGAAGATGAACTGGAAGATGATAACTTCTTTTATGAGTTACAAGTCTAGAACTGTAATCCTCAACCCTAAGAATTCTACTAGGAGATTAATGCCCCGAAAGGAGCATCGTACACTTGTTCGAGATGTGGGTTGAGGATCAACAGACAACTAAATGCTACAGTGAACCTGTACCTTCAGATCGTAGTTTTCTCCAAGTTTGAGGCTCTTCGAGGAGCTTATGAAGACTTGGAGTGGGTTCACCCTGACAGGGGAAGAGGCTGATGAGGGCTTCGATGAACTCAAGAGGAGCCCTAGGCTGATGAATCCTCAGAACTACGAAAGTCTATTTAAGACTACGTAGTTCAGAACCCGTTTCTTGAAAACCTGATTCTTTCCGTAAAAATCAATTTTTTATTGTAAAGGACAAGAAAAACTAAAAAAGGGCAGTTTACAGCCAAGTATGATGAACGACCTAAGTAGGCTAGCTTTTTACGGTGGTAAACCTGTAAGTGAGCAACCCATAAGACCAAGACCAGTAATAGATGAAGAAGAAATAAAGGCTGTAGAGGAAGTCTTAAGATCAAGAAAACTTTCAAGCTTAGCAGGAGATAAAACAAAAAAGTTTGAAGAAGAATTTGCAAAATATATTGGAACGAAATTTGCTATCGCAACTTCAAATGGAACTACTGCGCTTCACACTGCATTAGCAGCAGCAGGAATAAAAGCGGGAGACGAAGTAATCGTTCCACCAATTACTTTTGTTGCTACAGCAACTAGCGTACTTCACCAAGATGCAGTACCAGTTTTTGCAGATATAGACAAGGATACTTTTACAATTAGTCCTGAAGAGGTAAAGAAAAAAATTACTGAAAAAACAAAAGCAATAATTGTTGTTCATTTGTTCGGTCACCCCGCTGAAATGGATGAGATAATGGAAATTGCAAGAGAAAGGAATTTAATAGTTGTCGAAGATTGCGCACAAGCAATAGGAGCAGAATACAAGGGCAGGAAAGTTGGAAGTATAGGGCACATATCTGCTTTCAGCTTTTATGCAACAAAAAATATGATGACTGGAGAAGGGGGTATGGTTTTGACCAACGATGAAAGAATGGCAAACAAGGCTATGTTGATCAGACATCACGGCCAGGCTTCAACATACCACTACGAAATACTTGGATACAACTATAGAATAACGGAGATGCAGTCAGCAATAGGACTGGTTCAGCTTAAAAAACTAGAAAACTTTAACAACATGAGGAGGAAACATGCTAAAATATATTATGATGAGTTGAAAGGAGTAAAGGGTTTAGAGCTTCCTGTTGAAAAACCATATGCAAAACATGTTTTTCATCTGTATACGATTAAGTTAACTGAAGAAGTAGAAGTACCAAGAGATGATTTTGTGAAGTACTTAAGAGCTGAGAACGTACCAGCAGGGGTGTTTTATCCTACTTCACTTCACCTAGAACCACTTTTTCAGAACCTATACGAGAGAGGTAAAAAGTTAGACTTCTATAAAAACGTAAAGTACAAAGCAGGAGATTTTCCAGTAAGCGAAGATGTTTCAGGAAGAGTATTTAGTTTGTACACGGATCCCGTACTTACAGACGATGAAATAGTTACGATAAGTTCGGCTGTGAAAAAAGTAATTTCTGTAACAACCTGAAGCTCTTAAAAGACTTAAGCTAAAACTGTTCGACCTTAGAACTGAGACGATCCCATTCTATCCTTACCTTAGCTTCAGAACTAAGC
>JAAOZO010000044.1 GCA_011605715.1 Nitrososphaerota archaeon
AAAAAAAAAATGAAAGTCAGCTTGGAGCAACTAAAGACAATTTTGGCTTTTATTGGACTATGTACAATATTATTTGGTATTGGTTCTATTCTGTGCGGAGTAATAATAGGAACACCTTGTGCTGGTTCTACTCTGTATGGAGTAGAAATAATAAACCCAGCATCAGTAGTACTTGGTGGTGCTTTAATTGCTTTTGGTGTTGCTATTCTTGTAGTGAGTGTAAGACTTCAGGTTGTAGAGGGTGAGAAGAAAGACGAATCTTAAAAAGATAACTGAAAGACAACAGTATCGAAATTAACCATAACGTTATTAAGGGCTTAGGATGAATCTCAAAAAGAGAATATTTTTTATTACAACTTAAAAACTTCTTTCGTATGGAATGATCCCAAGAATTCTAGTATAGAGCTTACCATGCAGAGTTACTGTTGCTGAACCTTTAAGTAATGCATTTATTCCTTCAGAATATTTAACTGTTAAAGTTGAGTCTTGAAAAACATAAGAATCGTATGGAACTTTTGTCTCTGGCGTTATGAGTTGTCCAACGTAAACTCCGTTCAAGTAAACGTCAGCTATGAGATGGAAGTTTGGAGTGTCGTAGGGCATAGGATTGGTAATCTTTAGCTTTACGAGTAAGTCTGCACTTGCTAAACCAATTCTTTGAACACGTACATCGTAAAACTCAACTCTAATGTTAGAAATTGCAGCAACCTCTAGAATTCCAAGAAATGCTAAGAGTACTACGCCTATTATTATAATTGACAAAACAACGCCTCCTGCTGTTATCTTCATTTCGCTTCTTCCAGAATGCAAATTAATTTAAGCTTTTATTGTAGGTTAAACTTTGCTTCATGCCTTCAATAATTTCTTTACTTTTCATATTAAGATTGAAAGTTTGCTGCTCAGCTATTATTATGGTAAGCGGAGTATTTTTCTCAATATTTTGTTACCTAATGGTGGGTAGATTATTAAAGAAAGACCTGTTATAATGAGAAGGAAGCCGAAAACAGCAAAAATAAAAAGCCAAGGAATAGCGTTGATGCCAAGTCTAGATTCATTCCATTCAAGAGTTGCTACAATATTAACATTTTTAGTAACTTTCGGATCAGAATTCACAACAACGAAACAGTAGGAAAAACTATCTTCCGTGTCGATTGGAATTTTAAAAGTTGTATCTGAAACATTCTTTTCAGTATGAAGAGAAACAGACTCGTATTCTCTTACTTCAGTACAGTTATGGAAATTTCGGCAGCCCATAAAAACGTAAATATCAAAAACATTTCTCTCAAGTTCCCAAGCTCTCACTTTAAGAGAAAGATCTTTTACGAAGGTTGTTCCACGCTGCAGTTTAGCATGTATACTAAGAAAATTAGTATCAAGCGGATCAATTGGTAGTTTTTCATTAGCCAGTGTTTTGCTTTTTTCCACAAAGAAGGGAGTTGAATAAAAAACAACAAACAGAATAAAAGCAACCCCTAATAAGAATAAACGCAAACCCAAGCCAACATTACGTTTTGCTTTAACAGGAGGTTGCTTACTTTGATTAACTGAATTTGCCTCCCCTTTAAGCTGACTTTGTGAAGTAGAAATTTGCTCCCTTTTTGTATTGCCCGAATTAGTGAAAGAAGCCATTTCTTGAGTTAAAAATTGTGCACAGAAATTTAAAAGTTTTTTCGGAGAAATTGTTAACTTAGGGTTAATCATGAGATCGTTTACTAACCTGAAACTCTAAAAACAAAGCCATTACCTTTTTCTTAAGCCTAAGCTCTTTGATTTTTATGCTTAGCTAAGAATTTTGCTTAAAGTAAGTCTAGTTATTGATGGAATTCAAATTTTTGTAGTTCAACTAATTTTCAAAAAATCGCTGCTTATTCAAAGTTCTTCGAGGTTGCATAAGAATAAGTAAAAGTTAGCGAGCATAGGTACCCAAAAGCCAGAGTTTGAGTTTAACAGATATGTTAAGAGACATATAAAACCAAAAATAAGGTTGGACAGAGGTCCCGCAATTCTTATGTCAAGTTCATCAGATTTTTTAGGCGTACTTCCTATGCTCCAATATCTTGTCTTTAGTATTGAGAAAGAAAGGATAGGTCCAAAGACCTTCAAATCTCCTGCGAACTCTATCCTAGCGCCATAACCACGGCTTTTAGCTATTATTAAATGCCCCAACTCATGCAGTAGTATTGCTTGTCCAAAAGCTAATATAAGATCAAGAAAAACAAGCTCCGGAGGGAAGTAGAATATAACTGGGCCTATAACTACTGAGAGA
Source organism: Nitrososphaerota archaeon (assembly GCA_011605715.1). Classification (GTDB taxonomy): domain Archaea; phylum Thermoproteota; class EX4484-205; order EX4484-205; family JAAOZO01; genus JAAOZO01. Next base: position 2,267 of record JAAOZO010000044.1, read on the forward strand.
AGTCCTAGCCAATCGTCTTTGGTTAATAGCGACTTCTTTCTTGGCAGAAGTTCTGCTTCAGTATTGTGCACTCTAGTACTTTCTGAAGTTGTTTTACTATCTCTGACTTTTTCCACCATTGGAATCCTGTAGACGTTCCACGAATGCTCTTGAAGACCTTTGCACGAGTGGTTCTCAGGTAATCTATGCTTAGAACAAAATGTGCCTCCACAATACTTGCATTTGAACATCAAAGGCTCTGAAGCTCCACAAACATCGCACTTTGAACCCATTTGATACATTCATTGAAACGTTTAAATTAAAAAACTTTATGGTAATTTAAAAAAGTGCTCTGTTAACTTAAGCTTCTAATAGAATTGATTATTTTTTATCTGCTAGGGTTGCAAAGTCTAAGTCAGTTCTAGAGAGCGTTCTAGCCAAGTTTTAACGTAACGTCTTTGCAAACTACTACCTTCGAGTACAAAGAATTTAAGAATTAATTTTAAGTTTGTAAAGATATATATTAGTGTCCATGCAACTAAAGATCAATTTAGTAAAGTTTATATACTTCGCTAAAGACGCTTTGTCGATGATTGAGGAGGTGAAATAGAAGATGGTCACGCACGGGTCTGTCACATTAGCAGGAAAGGTCCGTAGTGTAACACCGAAACTACCACGAAAGGAAAGAAGAAGTCCAATACCTAGAATTAAAGTAAAATCTCTCTACAGAAAAAGAGTGGTTCTAAAGAGAGAAGCTTCTACTTAAGGTAGATATATATTTTTA
>JAAOZO010000011.1 GCA_011605715.1 Nitrososphaerota archaeon
ACTTGTATGTTGTAAAGATATAAATCATAAGTATTACTGACTTCAGATCTTCCTGCATCAACGTTAGATATTGTACTAACTTCATTAGGACTAACTTTAATAGTAGAAGTTGATACTAAATTGTTATCGATATAATAAAAAATACTTAGCTCATCACTAGTACGATTCAATACGATTTTATAATTATGAGAAACACTCATGTCTTCTGTTATATAATGGCCACCAGCATTAACTACATTCTCACCATAATAATAGAAAGAGCACCATTGATAGGTATTGTTAATTGAAATTGCAACTTCTTGAATAGCAACGCCTACATTATGAAGATCGCTATAATTAGATATAAATGCATCCCATTTAACGATAAAAGATTGCCCCACTTTAATTGGCTGATTAAAGCTTCTAGATACGACTATTGACCCATTGTAATCACAATCATGTAGATGTAACATATTACTATTTACATTTCCTGCTTCTTTAAGAATGGGTTTGACCATGACGACAACAACTCCATTTTCGTAGAGTCTGTAATAAACTCCATTTTTCTCATTGTATGCACTTAAAGGCGTACCAAGATTGAGATTTAGAACTTTTGAGTCAGAGATTTTACCAAGGTCAGGCGTAGAGTACCAATAATAAAAATCAAATAATCGAGTAACTGCATAAGTATATTCCTCAGCCTCCAGGTTGTTTCCATAACTTAGGGCTATCACGATCTTACCCTCTTCGGCAAACTTTTGAGCCCTAAGAGAAATAGGGTACACTTCATCCCAGTCTCGATAGTAGTAGGTTGGATGACTTACATTTCCAGCCCATGAACCAGGATGACTTTCAAGCATCACGCCATCAGCAACCCGCATCAATTCTGGCGCAGGATACGCCCATCCTGCATTATAGATTATAGAAGTGCCTGTTTCATTTTTTAACCTTTCAAAAAAAACTAAAAGTGCATTGCTCCAGCTTCCGTAGACTGACTTATCGTAAATCACGTTAAAGTCGCTTATGTTGAGAACTACATCATCTAAAAATAAACCATCAAAACCTCTCGACAAAATATTTTTTGCTTTCGAAATTAAATAATCTTGAAAACTTTTTTTAGCAATATTGCATATGAAGTCAGTATTGTACCAATACGTTGCAACATGCCCATCTTCCTTATAGAGAACCCAATTTGAGTGGTTTTTTAAAACCCAGTCTAGCTGTTCTATAGGCAATCCTAGAATATCAAGATAGGCGTATACTTTAATGCCACTTTTCTTAAGAGTATTCGGAATTGGAGTTTCAGAACTAGCTATTATAAGTGAGTAGTTTCTTTCTATAAATAAGTTTGCTAAGTCTGGTGAAATATAACCATAGTAAACTACAGCATATCTATTCCCTATCGGAACCGACAAGGTTTCAGGTAAGACAAACTTTATGAAACTTAAAAAAGAAACAAATAGCAAAAAAACAGCTACTAAACACGACATAGCCCTAGATCTTTTTTTATTTTTTATCATCGCTGTAGCGTAGGTATTTCTGTATTAAGATAATTAATAAATTTTGCTAGTTTTCAACTTTGTCTTTATTTAAGAAAAACTATGAAAAGAGCTATCAATAATGCAAAAATAAAGGAAATTAAGAAGTTGAGTGTTACAGCTTTATACTCTTTACTTAGGCTTGAAGCGATTCTGCTCATTTTATCGCCCTCATATGAGTAATTAGTAATACCGGAAGCAGTAAAGTGCATTCTTACTTCGTTTAGTCCTTTTCTCAAGTTAAGGTTAACAACTGAAATTCCTTTAGTGACTTTGTAACAAGTCTTACTTAGAATTTGGTTATTTAAGTAAACGTCTAGTAAAGTTCTGTTACTGAAAAATATGCGGATAGAGGTATTAACAGCATCATTACTCCAAAGTATGGCATGCAACTCTGTTGAATTTGGGAAATATGAAATACTCTTTATGTTTGCAAATCCTGTGATCTCAATAACTGTTGGGCAAGAAGATTTAAAAGGTATAATGTAGATAAGCTTTGAGGTAAATTTATCCAGATCGATAGAAAGTGTAGGTTCATGCAATATAAACGCACTGGTTGAGCTAGGATCAAATACAACATAAGGAGGTAATGAATTTACTAAGCTCGTTAAACTGATCGAAAGTCTTCTTGCATTGTTTTCATAATTTATAAATAGAAGACCATAAATGGTTTCATAATCAGATAAGTGCTTTATAGCAACAGAGATAGTCGGAGGTACCTCAAACCATGAAGATTCAACGGGAGTTGCTGCAGAGTCCCAAACTATGTAATCCTTTAGCAATGTCAAGTTTGCCCTAGAATAAGGGTCGCCATAATAAATGACTGTAGAATTAGTTTGAATGGCATTCCAAACATTACTTAACAAATTTTTGTATTGGCCAGTTATTAATGCGTCGGGATCAGGCGCAATTATTGGCTCTAGCCAAAAAGAGGTTTTTAAAACAGAATCGATTACGCCTCCCAAGTACGATAGATCTGAGCTACCGTAAGTTACATCCCAAGATACTCTAGAAGAGATCAAACTTGGAAATTTTGTAAGAGAAGGAATTTCTAGAGCACCCTTAAGAAAAATAGCTAAGTTATATTTTTCGGCGAGTTCGTTTATGACTTCTAAGAATCTATTAAAAACGAACACTGAAGTTATATTTTTTTCTGGCGAAGAAAGACTAACTGTGGGAGCTATGAATTGAAGAGTAGCTAAATCAAAGGTTAATCCATCTATCCCGATTGACTTATAAAACGAGAATAGGTTCTCTAAGTAAGCCTTTCCTTCTTTGCTTGAAATGTTTAGGTATGAATGTTGATTTTCAATAAAAACATCACCGTTCTGCATTAAAAACATATTAGGTTTTTCTTTTATAAGATAAGAATCATAATCATAACATGTAAATGCGACCCAAATAATAATACGTAAGTTATTCTTATGAGCTTCAGAAATTACTCTCGATAGGTTTCCAAATGAACTTTTGGTCTGAATCCAATCAAAGGCTGCAGGATAAGACGTGTCTCTCCGTTCCCAACCATCGTCGATTATTATGTATTTATATCCATACTCAAGTAAGTTGTCTTTTATAAAAGATACTTCTTTTTCAAGGGAACTAGAAGTTATTTTGTCATAGTAGTAAGCCCAACTGATCCATCCTCTTAAAGCGGTATAATAGCTTAAGTTCGTTGAGTTATACGCTTTGTTGAAAGTTACTACATAATTACTGTAAGAAGTCAACAAAGTATTGAAGTTATTCCCAAACAAAAAAATTATTTTGTCAGAGTAAAAAGTATGATCTTCATCTATAAGTACCTTATCCGGCGAAAGTAAAGAATAAAATCCAAGTGTAGTAGGATTATTTTCAGAAGTATAAATAAAAGTAAACTTGCCTGTATTAGACGTTAAAGATGAAACAACAATATCTAAACTTGTTTCCTTTCTAGATAATCTGATTAGTACTGGAGAGTACATTCTATCTGTTAAACCATATTGGTAGTGTCCAGGAAGTACCCAATACTCTTTCGAAAGTATTTGAATTCTTTCTCTAAAAATAAATGTTTCGAAACTAGAGAGTGGAGAAACATCAGTTAAGTAAGCTCGATACTTAGGTCTTACGCTAATCCATGTTATTAAAACAGGAGCTTCATTCTTTATAGCAAGATAATGCTCTACTGTCGTGTTTTCTCCCAATAGTACAACTTTGAGAACATCGAAACCATTAAACCCAGCTAAGTTATGTTCAACAGTATAGTTGCTAAACTTTAAAGAAGGATAGAGATCTAACCCATTTACTTTTACTGCGACTCTGGAATTACGAAATAACAGTGTATTAAAAACTGAAAGGTTGTACTTAAGTCTAGTTAAAGAGTATTCTATTCTTACATACGAATTCATAAAAACAAGGGTATCACTACTAGCATAAGAAACTAAAAATGGTAATCTAAAGGGGAAAGACTCAAGTATTAACAACAAAGATATAAAAGAGAAAAAAACTTTATTAAAAAATTTTTTATGTTTCAATTTCAAAATTGCTACCACTTTGCTTAAAGCATAAAAAAATCTACGTTAAAAAGGCAAGGCCCACGCTGCTTTCGATAAGAAAATGATGCCAGCAGCAATCCCAACTATTAGACCCTCTCCTGCTGCAAAACCTGCAATTACTACAGCCTTGTAGCTGTTCCACCTTTCTTTTCCAAAGATGCGTTCAAGTACATACTTACTCAGTAACCCACCTACAAAGCTAGAAATCGCATAGGGAGGAATGGTCATGGTTCCAGTTACTAAACCAATAAAAC
>JAAOZO010000073.1 GCA_011605715.1 Nitrososphaerota archaeon
TCGCTTCGTACTGTTGGTGTTTTATGTACAAAGGAAGCTAAGATTTCTGCTGCGATTTTTGATAAATTAAAGATTTCTTCTAGAATGTAGCTCATGGTAAGTTCACATCCCTTTGCTTCACTGAACTAATAAATCTTAATGGTAAAAACAAACCAACATAAACATCGCCATTAAGCTCAAGTAAGTCAACTATTCCCTCAAAATTTAGCCTATTCAAGTAGTCTACAACCTTTTGTTTTTCTTTTTTGTATTTACTTGATATGCTACTAATAGTTAAGTAAGAAGTATTTTCTTCCTCAAAAATATTTGCAAGGGTTAAAGTAAACTCCTTAAGATCTCTTGAAAAATCAGAAAGTTCAGTAACTTCTTGTTTCCCTTCAAGTCTTGCTAAAGAAAGCCTAAGGTGCTCTGAATTTATTTTACTGTTTCCTTCCCACTCTGCCTCCATTCCTGAAAATAACAATAACTCTAATCCATATCTTGCAGACCCATAACCAAATTTTGAGCTAATTCTGCTAGCTAGAAGAAGTTCATTTTCATCTATTACGCCACTTTCAAACACTTCTTCTGCTCTCTTACCAAGTACATCCTTCAGCTCATTCCAGCTATATGGCTCAAACTTAGATTTTGTTCGCCAAACATAATTCCTTATCCAGCTTTCTTCGAACACCATTGTATAATCGTTAACGCCAATAAAGATCATGAACATTCTGGAGTCAGTAATTTCTTGCTGCTTTAAGATATCATAAACTAACTTTGATTTAGACTTCTTTCTTGCAATGTAGCTGTCAAAGTCATCTAAAGCTAGTATCAAGTAGCTTTCGTTGTTTCTTAAGTACTCTATAACATTTTGAATCATCTCTGTTGCACTAAAACCTCTTAATGATGCACCTGGCGTTACTCTTAAAGCAACAGCTTGGGCTAACGAAAAATCAGACGCTATAAATCTACAGTTGATTATATCTGTAATAATCTTAATGCCTTTCTTGCTTGCTATACTACTAATAGTTCTAAAGAATGCCCTAACTACGGAAGTTTTTCCGGTGCCACTTGGACCTTGAATCATTACCGCCCAAGGGATTTGCTTTTCTCTTTCTAAGAGAGGAGAAAAAATCTTTAGAAGCTCATTTATGTGCTGTTCTCTATGTGGCAACTCTAATGGTAAGTAGGAAGGACTTAGCTTTGAAGCACCATCTCCTTTAAATATTCGCCCCAATTTCTTCACTTTGATTAGCTAATTGAGAATTTATTACTTTTGCTACATCTTAAACGAAAAATCAGCCAAAGTAAAGTAGAATTTGCTTGCGGCTTTAGTTTACTTGAACCTTCTTTTTGCTTCACTTACTATTTCATAAAAATGACTTGTCCCAATTATGTTTGCTCCAGCTTCTAAGAAACTTAAAAGTTCATCCAACGTTCTTATGCCTCCTGCTGCTTTTACTCCCGCTTTATTTCCAATTGCACTCCTTATGAGCCTTACATCCTCGACTTTAGTTGACCTTGGTCCAAAACCTGTTGAAGTCTTTATGTAGTCAACTCCAGAAGAGACGCATGTTTTGCTTACTTCAACTATCTGTTTTTCGCTTAAGTATCCAACTTCTATTATTGCCTTTACAACGTCAGCTCCGCTTGCTTTTGCTTCTTCAACAATTTTTGACGCTTCAATTGCTACCGCTTCGTCACCATAGGAGAAATAAGCCCCAAGATTTATTACATAATCTATTTCGTTTGCGCCCATTTCGATTGCAGTTCTAACTTCATACAACTTTGTACTTAGAGCATTATACCCAAAGGGAAAAGCAACTACAGCGCAAATTTTTGTGTTGGAATTCTTAACTAAATCATATGCGAATTTAACGAGATAAGGGGGAACACAAACCGACCGGTATTCATCGTTTATTGCCTCATAGGCTAATCTTTGAACTTCTTCTACTGTTGTGTTTGGTTTTAAGACTGATGCATCGATAACTTTAGAAATACTTTTCCAATTCAACTTCAGTCTTAAGTATTACTTAAAATTAAACCTTTATTTAAATTTAACATTTCACATAAACCATAACTTAAAGTAAATGAAGTAAAATGGCACTTCAATTAAAAAGCATTGCCGTCATCAGCAGTTTCAAAATAGATAAACTATTGTTCAAAAACATTGGTGCTTATAAGTAGAACTAAAACAATAAAGTTGAAACACTACAAAAACCTTCAGATGGAGGGTCTTTCTCCAAGTTTGAAGCTGTTCGAGGAGCTTATGAAGAATTGAAGTGAGTTCACCCTGACAAGGAAGGAAGCGAATGAGGACTTCGATGAACTCAAGAGAAGCCCTAGGCTGATGATCCAAGAGCTATGTAAGTCAAAAGACTACGTAGCTCAGAACTCCTAGAGTCTACAACTTTAACTTTGGGCTACTAGCTTTAACTTTTGAAATTATCTCTAGAATGCCATTGTTTAAATTTATCTTTCGCGCATTCCAGTTTAGTGGTAAACCCACAAAAAGTTTGTACTTCTTCTTCCTCAATTTGAAAGTTAACCAAAATCCATCGTAACTTACAGATTTTTCGTCGATATGGTCTAGTGGAACTGAAATTATTATTCTAGCTACGTTGTTGTTAACGATGATTTCACTTAACTTTACTTTGCTATAAGAACTTCTTGTTCTCGCTGAAAGCGGTACGAAAAGTTTTATCCTTAACATATAGCCTGGTTTTCCATTTCTTATTATTTTCCCAGCGTAGTAAGTTCCTTCTATTTTTCCTTGATCGATTTTTTGAAGAAGACCGTCTAAATCTGGATTTAGCTTAAGAAACCTACTAAAGTTTTTCTCGAATTCTCCTTCCATCTATAATTTTTAACTAAAGAAAGGGGGTATAAAACTATTTCTCTTGAAAATTCAAGCCAATAAAAAGCTTAAAAGAATGGAGATAAAAACCTAAACATAACCAAAAACGATGAAAAACTTTATCTTTTATTAAATCTACTAGCGAAAAAAAGCATTGAAGCTTATGTCGGTAACGTGTTTGCGCTCTTACTTAAGCAGAGGAATTCTTGCATCCATTACAGTTTTCGTTCGCAAAATAATAGGTAACAACAGTACTTCGAAGATTTTTATACTTCGCCACTACTATTATGAGAAGTAATGGAAGGTATTAATCGAGTTGAAATATTCGTAGCTCATCCAGACGATGAAATAATTGGATTAGGAGGAACTTTAAGTAAACTTAAGAGCACTGGAACTGAAATAAAAGTAATGATATTTCATCTTGGAGGGAAAAGTGTGAAAGGAGTTTACGACGAACAGGTTGGAATGGAAGTAAGAGAAAAAGAACTAGAACAAGTGTCAAAGTTTCTAAACTTTGACCACGAGCATTGGAACATTTCTGAAATAATAGACCGAAGAGCTGTAGTTCGAAAAATAGTTCAAGAAATAAGGAGCTTTAAACCAAACATAATTTTCACACACTCTCCTCAAGATAGACATCACTTGCATGTTGGTGTATCATCTACTGTAACCGAAGCAGCCTGGCATGCTTCTCAACTGTACTACTTAGACCTAGGAGATCCATGGAGAGCAATGGATGTATACTACTTTGAAGTTTGGGACTTATTTACTCATCCTTCATTAGTTGTAGATATAACCAATTACATTAAGAAAAAGAAAGAAGCAATGAGTTTGTATGAGTCACAGATTGCAGCGTTTCCTAGAATTATAGACTATATAGAAGCCCTGGGTAAAGTTAGAGGCGTAGAGATTGGCTGCGAGTATGGTGAGGCGTTCTTAAGGGCACCAGTATTACCAAGGTATTTCTAGTTTTAAAATTCATTTAAATGGTTCTAAATTTAAGACACTGAAAAACTAGTATGAAGATTTTTCTGCTCTATCTTTTGCAAAGCAATAGCTATAGCAGCAGCTCCAGAAATTTTGGCTGAAACCAGAGAGGGAGCAGAGACAATAAGAATTAAGTCACCTTCATTAAGCCCTAACTTCTTTATCGCGTAATAGTCATGAGGCGATTGTTTAGCTAGATCATCTATCACGAAGGGAATCTCAATTTTGTCTTCTATGTAAGTACAGAGTGTGGCACCAGTACCTCCAAACTTCACTACTAAATCTCTTATCTCAAGGGGCTTAAGTTTTTCTTTTTCTATGCCTTTTATAATAAAAGCTATGTTGTAAGCGTCGACATTAAGGTACTCAAGGCTTACTTCGAAAGGCCCACTTATAGTTTCCCTTAACTTTTTGTTAATTTCGATTCCAATGCCTCTTAGCCTAATTCCACGGTATGTTATCGAAATTAGGTGATTTAGGTTAAGTCTAGTAAGCAGACTTCTTATGGCTCCGCCTCCAAGCCCAAGCAAGCTTGACAGTTTTTCTCTAGAAACTGGTTTTTCTCTATCTAGCTCAAACATAGCCAAGACCACATGACCTATATGAAATGACTTAGGACGAGTTTCGTCTTCTTCGACGACTTTTACGAGTACTTTAAAGACTTCTTCTAGCTTCAATGTTTTTCTTCTAGCTCACTAGTAGCTGAATAAAAATAAACGACTATGCTAGGAAAGTAAAGTATACAATCTCGGTAGGTTTTAAAAACTTTAGTAAGTGTAAGACTGAGAACTTTCAAACCCATCTTCTGCTTATAGCAAGGCGACATTTCTTATAAGCTTTTCGGCTTTAAACTTGAGACTGTCAACTTAAGGCCACCCACGATGCTATCCACCGCTCTGAAACTCTTGGCTTGTAAGTGGGAAAGCAAACGTTGAACTGTCTTATCCTTCTCTTTAGTTCAGAGAACCATTGCTCAATTGAATTCCTTATCCCAAAATAGGAACCTAGGTTCCTATTACCTCCTATGTCTTATATTAAGGAACTTCATTGGCCAGTTGTACCATGGTCCTCTATCAGTGTAAACTGTAGGATTGTTCTTACAAGATTTTTTTAATTTCTCTAAGAACTTTAAACATTCTCCTATTCCCCTTCCCCTAGTTACTTGTAGTGCTATAACTTCTCCACTCTTTACTTCTCTAGCTGCCCAAAGATAGGCTTTCTTAGCAAAATTAAAGATTATAGTCTCATCTGCAGCTATGAAGCCTCTCTTCTTTATTTCAACGTTAAGAAGAAGTTCACCAGCTTCTAAATACCATTGCCTTATTGCTTCTCTGCTTACTTTGTAGCCTAATCCTTCTAAGAATTCCTTTACTTGAGCTAAGCTTAATCCTAGAGTGTAAGCTTTAACTCCAATTGCCTTTACAAAGGGGTCAACTCTTCTCCTAGGAAAGATTTTTTTATCACTGAACAAAGAGTATAGCTGGCCTATGCTTACTTTCAATTTCTACTTCACCTAAGTATTGTTCAAGGGTAAGCATGGGCCTATAAGCCTTAAGTTGACAGTCTCTTAAACTTAAAAGATCCTTAAAACTTTTAAATTGATTCTTTTTTATCTTAGTTTAGGGAAGCTTAAAGATGAAGATAGGAGTCTTAAGCGATTCACACGACAACTTACCTCTGATAAGAAAAGCAGTTTCGAGACTAAACCTTGAAGAAGAACTGGAATATGTATTTCATGCAGGAGACATAATTAGCCCATTTGCTGCAAAAGAGTTTTTTAACCTTAGGCAGACAATCTTTTTCACCTTTGGGAATAACGATGGAGAAAGAATAATGTTAAAGGATATTCTTTCCTCAAACAGCAAGAGTAAGCTAGTGTGGCCAAAAGTAACAGTTGAACTAGGGAAATATAGAATAGCACTTTTACATGGTGAAGATGAAAGCGCTGTGGAAGCATTAGCAAAAAGTGGAGTTTATGACGTTGTTATTTATGGTCATTGGCATAAAGTAGTTAGTAAACTAATTAACAATACCTTACTTGTTAATCCTGGAGAACTTTGTGGTTACTTAACTGGAAAATCAACCTTAGCCATAGTTGACTTAGAAACAAAAAGTGCAAGTATAATAGAACTATGAGAGAAATTGGCAAGGGCTCTTATTCAATCATACTTAAGCTAAACAGTAACAAAAAACTAAAAGTTGGAGCTCTTAAGACGATCTTTCTAAGCAGAGGCTTTTATGTTTACAATGGTTCAGCATACAGCGTAGGAGGTCTTGCGAGTAGGATAAAGCACCACCTCGAAAAAAGAAAGAGATTGCATTGGCATATCGACTATTTAACTTCTTGTGGCGAGTGCAAAGTTTTAAGAATAATTGTTTGCAAGAAAAGAAATCTTGAAAGAGATGTGTCTCTAGAAATGTTAAAAGAACAAGAATTTATTGGAATTCCGAAGTTTGGATCTACTGACGACAAAGTTGCAAAAACACACTTGTTTCTAATAAGAGCGAACTCAGAAATAGAAGCTTTAAAAAAAGTAAAAAAAGTTTACAAAAAAATAGGGGTAAAAAAGATATACACTTACTTACCTTCTTTCTTTGCCATATAAACGAATAGATCTGCTAACCTATTGCTGTAGCCCCACTCGTTGTCGTACCAAGAAAACACCTTAACTAAGTTTCCTTGAACAACATTTGTTAACAGCCCATCTATTATTGCAGAATGTGGATCTCCTACTATATCTGCAGAAACTATTGGCTCATCTACGAATTTCATTATTCCCTTCATTCTGGTTTCAGAAGCTTTCTTTAACGCAGCATTGACTTCTTCCTTTGTTGTGCTTTTGCTTACTTCTACTGTTATGTCAGATATTGAGCCATCAGCAACAGGAACTCTCATCGCCATCCCATCCATCTTTCCTTTCATTTCAGGAATAACAAGGTGAATTGCTCTTGCTGCTCCCGTACTTGTTGGTATTATTGAAACTGCAGCAGCCCTAGCTCTTCTAAGATCTTTATGAGGAAGGTCGTGTATTCTTTGGTCGTTTGTGTACGCGTGTACTGTCGTTAGGAAGCCCTTTACTACTTTAAATTCGTCGTTCAAAACCTTCAACGGAGGTGCAAGACTATTTGTCGTGCAAGAACCCATTGAAATTATGTTATGATTTTCTGGATCATACTTTTCTTCATTTACTCCAAGAACAAAAGTTGGAGTTGCTTCTTCTGAAGGAGCGGAGATTACAACTTTCCTTGCACCTGCAGAAATGTGTTTTGATGCATCTTGTAATTTTGTAAACAGTCCTGTAGATTCTAAGACATATTCTACTCCTAAGTCTTTCCATGGAAGTTGTGAAGGATCCTTATAAGTTAGCACTTTTATCTCTTTCCCAGCCACTACGATTGAATCTTTTTTAACTTCTACCGAGTATTTGAATTGCCTATGAACTGAGTCATATTTAAGCAAATATGCAAGTGTTGCAGCATCAGTAATGTCGTTGACAGCAACTACTTCGAATTTTTTCTTGAATTCTTCGTTTTCCATTGCTGCTCTGAAGAATATTCTTCCGATTCGCCCAAATCCGTTTATTCCGAGGTTTATTTTGCTCATTTTTCTCTCTGGCTAACTAATACTAAAGATAGGGAAATAAATGTTTTTGTTCTTTCTGAAACTAAGAATAAGTTAATACCACTATCAAGTGAAACTCTTATCTTAATATTACAGAAGGAGTTATATTAAAGAGTATGAGAAAGAAGATCTTAGGCTAAGAGCAATCTTTCAACCTATAATTTACGTTCAAGCGTTGTATAAAGCCACTTTCTTCTCAGCTTATTTGTCTAGACTTACTTCTTAAGCTAACTACCTAATGAGCATAAATTTTTAATTTATAACCAGCAGAGCATATGTCTAAGTTCAAACTTGAAAATTCTAGCCGACTTCCCAAAAATTTAAGAAGCTAATGAACAACTCAGTATTTTTAACTTAAAAATATAAG
>JAAOZO010000025.1 GCA_011605715.1 Nitrososphaerota archaeon
CCCGGAGCGACTTTCAGGACGTAACCCTTTTGAACGCTCGACCAACAGGTTATGAGCCTGCCGCTCTACCTGGCTAAGCTACGGGCCCTTTATCGTTACTTAACGACGCACTCAGATTTAAATTTTTCTCGTGAGGTTGTGGCATTTTTGAAAAAATTGATTTTAGTTGTGCATAGAAAAAAGAGGAAGATGGACCGGGAGGGATTCGAACCCTCGACCCCTCGCATTTTGTTCAAGTTGAGCGCCAAGCGAGTACTTTTGGCTCTTTGGATCTACCAACTGAGCTACCGGCCCACAAGTATTTCTGAACCTCTAGAGACTATTTTAAATTTTTCCCTATAAGAGCACATAAGGATAAGGTTTAGTTACTTCGAGACAAAAACATAAAATAAGTAAGCCTCTAGTTCAGTTCCATTTAAAACAAAAATATTGAAAGGCAAAAGTTAAGATCACTTTGTAGCAAAATACGAATAAAAATGACTAACTTGAGACTTAAAGGTCTATTGTTAACCTTTAAAATAACATTTTAATGAGATGGAGATTAGGCAACGTGAGCATAAATTAGCCTTGTTCTTGTTGCTTACTTAGAAGGAGGACGTGACTAAACATTTGTTTACGTAGAAGAACTGAAGATGCATACAAACAACTGTTAAAGTTGTTAATGCCTTTAGTTGATAGTCTCGCAAAAAATTTAAAAGTTTAAAGATGGAATCTCTTCAATAAGATGTAAAATTTAGACATTTTATAAAATTTAGAACATCTACTTAGTAATCGTCTTGAACCAAAAGACTAATAAGTAAAGTGGGGGCGCCCGGATTTTCGTTGAAATTTCGAACCGGGGTCTTACGGGCCCGAGCCGTAGAGCCTAAACCAAGCTAGCCGACGCCCCCTTCATCAAAATAATAAAAATAAAAAAATAAATAAACTTTTGTTAAAGTCGTTACTTAGACTTACCAGTTGCTTCCTATAGTTGCAGAGGAAGCTTTTTCGTTTTCTTTCAGTGAGTCAAGATCAGGCTGAGCAAATGTGTTTTTGATTCTTTGCGCTGCAGCAATTGAGGCTTCTCTAAGTATTGATTGAACGTCTTCGTCTTTGACATATTGTACTGTATTGTAACCTTCAGCGGCCCCAAACGAAAGAGCTACTTCGTCTAAAGACTCTGAAATTTTGTTGAGCTCCATAGAAACTTCCGGCATAACACCTCTTAGTGATTCTGAAAGTGGCTTTAATATTGCAACTTCTGGAGAGGTTAACAAATCTTTAACATCCATTGTAACAAGTACGGTTTCGAGCCTCAAAGAAACTTTTTCAAGTGCAGCTATTGCAGTGGAAATTGTGCTTGCTATTTTTTTAACTTGTACCATTTCATTTGCATAAAGTACTGCCCAATCTTTGTTTTTCTCTGCTTGAGCTTTTACGACTTTATCAAAAAGCTGTTTGTTTTTGTACTCTAAGTTAGCTAAGCTTCTTTCCAGCTTTTCCTTTTGAATCCTAAGCTTAACATTTATTTCCTGTATTTTCTGGCGATAATCTATTTTTTCAGCTATTGGTTCTATGGGCTTCTCTGGCTTTACCTTATTTCTACCAAATAGGAAGTCTAGCACCATTTTTCTCATCTGCACCACTTAAACAAATATGAAATAATTAGTCTATCATTCTAAAGAAAAAGACCAAATATACGAGTTAAATTGAGTATAAACACCATGGCGGTTAATGAACTTGAAGATATAGCCAGCCAAAAAGCAAACTTAGCAGTCCAATACGACCTAGCAAATGACAAAGAGAAGGCAATTACAGAATACAAAAATGTGATTGAAATACTGGGGAGGCTGTGCAATCTTGTCGAAGAAGACACTTTAAGAAGGACCTATCTTGGATTAATTGAAAAATATAAAAGAAGAATCTCAGAACTTGAATCCCAAAAAGAACCAATAAAAGTAACAGTTGACGATGAAAGCAAAATTTCAGATATTATGAAACTTGAGAAGAAGAACATAAGCTGGGAAGAAGTTATAGGTTTAGAAAATGCAAAAAGAGCAATAAGAAGCGCTATAGAATACCCTGACAAAAGACCTGACTTGTACAAACTTGGGCCAAGCAAGTACGTTCTTCTTTATGGACCTCCAGGCTGTGGAAAAACTTACCTAGCAGCTGCAGTTGCGACATCAATAAATGCTGAGTTTTATGAAGTAAAAAATGTGTTCTCGCACTTTCTTGGAGAGTCCGAAAAGAACATTACAAGAATTTTTAACTATGCGAGAAGTAGAGCTAACAATGGAGCTAAGGTTGTGCTCTTTTTTGATGAAGTTGATAGCATAATAGGAAAAAACGTGCTAGAAGTTGGAGGAGAAAACAGAGTAAGAAGCCAACTTTCAGTAGAAATGGATGGTTTAGATAGCAAGGGCAAAAACAGTAAGATTTACGTAATCGCTGCAACAAACGAGCCATGGAACTTAGATGAACGATTTCTAAGGAGGTTTACGAAGAGAATATATGTTGGCCCACCAGGAGAACAAGATAGAGAAAAAATATTAAAGCTTTACGTGCAAAAAGCAGGCTTTAGGCTTTCACCTGATGTGAACTTTAGTTACTTAGCTAAAATAACAGAGAACTATTCTGCAGATGACTTATACAACATTGTAAAAGATATAGAAAACACGCTTGCTGAAGAAGTTTTCCAAAAAACAGGCGGAAGAGGAGAAAGAAGGCACGTTATAATGCAGGATTTCTTTAAGGCAATAAACTCAAGAGCACCTTCAATAGACTCAAACAGCCTTAAAAAATACGAGGAGTGGAGGCAAAGGTTTGGAAGTGAATAGACAAACACAAGCTACATGCTCTTGCCTCTTTAATAACCTTCAGATTCTTCTAAGACAATTCTTCCTTCTTTTTGTAGCTCCTTCAAAGCAGTCACTATCTCATCTCTTGAAGCTTTTAGCTCTTTTATTGCATCTTCCATGACAAACCGACCTCCCTTTGACTTTACATAATCGTACAGTTTATCTTTTAGAGATTTTTGTTCAACTGGAACTTCAGGATACATCTCTTGAATTTTTCTTGATGCACTTTCGGAAGCTATTCTAAGTATATTTTTTATTTCTTCATCTTGTCCAGTTCCTGAGGAAGTAGTTTCATTTATAGGCAGAACCAGTCCCTCAAGTGTCTTATCTATCTCGTTAAGTTCTGAAAGTTCCGGAGAAGTGAACTTTGCAATACCTTTAGCTTCCATTATGAGAGAATTCACAACTTTTATTTGTTCTGCTATCGGCTGAACTATAGAAATTATTTCAAGCCGAGTTTTTGCAATTTCCAGCAACATTTCAGTATAGAGGATTCTCTTCAATAAGAATTTTATGTGAGCAATTTCTAATGCATAATTTTTTGCTCTTGTTGCATCGCCACTTGCTAGTAGTTCGCTGGTCATATTTTTAAGAGAATCGGCCCTTCTTGTTAAGTTCTGTTCCACTGCTTTTATTCTATGTATGATTATATCAAGATCAACGATCTTCTTTCGAATCAGATAAGAATCATTTGAATTTGTATCCTGTTCCATAATTGACACCTTACTATACAAAAGTCAAGTATAAGAACTTTAGCTCATTCATGTTTCACTAACATCTTCTTGTTTTATTAAATCGTTATTTATAAGCTCGAGGTATCTTGCCTTTATTTCATAAAGTTTTTCTTTAATTTCATCAGACGAAGGCAATTCCATTACTTCTTCGGCAGAGTAGCTAGGTGATGTACTTACCTTTAACTTTTCCTCTAGAAATCTAGAGTAAAACCTGTTAAAAAGATAGAGTTTATCTTTAAGTGCTTCTATTAGTTGCATATGTTTTTTTAGCGCTATTAGCTTAAGCTGTATTCTTCTTCTTAGAATTGCTTTTTCTATTGACTGCTTTAGTGACGTTATTTCTTCTACAACATCTTCGTTATTTTTTTTGCTTTTAACTACAGCTTCAAGCTCAATCTTAAGGCGATTTAACTTGTTTAACTCAAGCTCTATAGAGCTTTCATCCATGAAATCACGACTCATTCTTAATTGGTGAGATTGTATAAGACTAGGTAATTAAACTTTAAGTCCACCAAAAAAATTATATGTGGAAACTAAATTTTGTTTAAAGCCCCGGACGGGCTTTTCGCATTTGCGCTTCGAACCCGTGACCTCTGCCTTACCAAGGCATTGAGTGCAACTAGCTTTACTCTACCAGGCTGAGCTACCGGGGCTCCCGTACTTCTTTAAGAGGAGTGAATAAAAAGTTTACTTCGTTTACAACTGCCATAAAACATAAAAGTGCTTGGGTGTGCTGGCCGTAACTCCCTTTTTGTTTTAGGCGGAATCCGTCTAAGCGGCCTACCCGGTCATCCCATGGGTAGTCATCTGACCCGTTTGGCCTTGCTCCTCATGAGGCTGAGGTTTTCAACCCCTCTTTCACAATAGTCAGGACTTCTCCATGTCCATCATCCACATCCTGTGATAGGGGGAGTTTCTGTCTCGTAGCTAAGGGTCTCCCCTTGCGTCTTACGACGCCATGATACCCATGAGGAGAGGGAAGTTTCCTCAGGCCCTTTAGGCCCGAAGTCCGCCCACCAGCTCACCCAAGCTGAAAATAGAAAAAAGAAAAACAAACAAATAAATCTTTTTCTTATAAAAATATACTTAGAACACCGGCATAGGATACTCTATGTTTTCCCAGCAACCATGAGTCAACTACCTAACACCTCGAGCGATTAGTAGTGGCGGGCTAAACAGCTCGGCCGAAGCCTCGCTGCTTACACCCCCACTCTATCAACGGGGTGTTTTACCCCAGCCCTCGTCTGAGGAACGCTCTCGTTGCCGAGAGCTTTTCCCCAGATTGGTCGCCTATTTTCGGGAGCGGTTTCGAGCTTAGATGCTTTCAGCTCTTACCCGCAGCGGCGCAGCTGCTCGGCGATGCCCTATCGGACAACCGATGAACAGGCGGCCGCGACACCCAGTTCCTCTCGTACTATGGATATCTTCCCCTCAGGCGACCAGCACTCCCAGCAGATAAAGACCGACCTGTCTCGCGACGGTCTAAACCCAGCTCACGTTCCCCTTTGACGGGCGAGCAGCCCTACCCTTGGCGGCTGATGCACCGCCAGGATGGGAAGAGCCGACATCGAGGTACCAAACCGCGGGGTCGATGGGAACTCTCGCCCGCGACGAGCCTGTTATCCCTGGGGTAACTTTTCTGACAGCTCTGGCCCCTATCTCTAGGGACACAGAGGTTCGCTAGGCCCGGCTTTCGCCTCTGCGATTCGTATTGTGAGAATCGCAGTCAGGCCAGCTTTTGGCCTTGCCCTCTACGGCGGAGTTCTGACCCGCCTGAGCTGACCTTTGGGCCCCCTCGATACCTTTTCAAGGGGGGACCGCCCCAGCCAAACTGCCCACCAACCGTTGTCCTTGGGGTTTCCCCCAAGTAAGAGATGAGGTCACTGATGGGTGGTGTTTCATGGTCGCCTCACTTCATCCCCGGGAGGATGAAGCTGATAACGGCTCCCACCTACGCTATGCATCAATGACCTCATCCCAGCAGCAGGCTGCAGTAAAGCTCCACAGGGACTTCTTTTCCCGCTGGGAGTTCGTGGACTGTTCGTCCACGTTAAGTGGGTTCACCGGGCTCCGGGCGGGGACAGTGGGGCCCTCGTTGATCCATTCATGCACGTCGGAACTTACCCGACAAGGCATTTGGCTACCTTAAGAGAGTCAGAGTTACTCCCGGCGTTTAGCGGTCCTTGGCCCAGTTGAACCTGGGTTTCAGATACCGCCACTGGCCAGGATTCAGGAACCGTGCACACCCTTTCGGGCTGGCGGTTCCCTATGTTTTTAGTAAACAGTCGGGACCCCCTAGTCACTGCGACCTGAGGTTACCGAAGCAACCTCAGGCACCCCTTATACCGAAGGTACGGGGCCAATTTGCCGAGTTCCCTCGCCACGGAGTGGCCCGACACGCCTTGGGCTTCTCACCCAGGAACACCTGTGTCGGATCTCGGTACGGTCAAGCGGGATCCTTCTCTCTTGCCTTTTCCTTGTCCCAGGGGTTCGACTGAACATGCCTAAATGGCATGCCATTCCTGCTTTCGTCTGGTTCTCGCCTTTACGGCACTCCCCAGACTTATGCAGTTAGACGAAGCGATGACCTCGCTCAGTCTACCCCTAGGCGTCAGCAAGAGAGCCTAGCGTTGCCGCACGTACCCGCTTGGTGCCGGAATATTAACCGGCTTCCCTCCTTCCTCTCGACCGTGTTAAGGTCGAAGGTTAGGACCGACTAACCCCCGGCTGACGACGCATTGCCGGGGAACCCTAGTCCTTTCGGCGGTCGGGATTCTCACCCGACTTTGCTGTTACTACCACCAGGATCTGCACTCCAGGTCGGTCCATCGGACCTCACGGCCCGACTTCGACCCGACCAGGACGCCCTCCTACCAGATGCAGCAAAAATGCTGCACTCCAAGGTATCGGCGGCTGGCTTTAGCCCCGTCCATTTTCAGGGCCCTCTTCCTCGGCGGGTAAGCTGTTACGCACTTTTTAAGGGATGGCTGCTTCTAAGCCTACCCCCCCGCTGTCTAAGGAAGAAGACGCCTTTTGGTTTGACACTTAGCCAGCACTTGGGGGCCTTAACCTTGGTCTGGGTTGTCCCCCTCTCGGTCTTGGAGCTTACCCCCAAGAACCCGTCTACGCCCTTCTACGGAGTCAGTGGATTCGGAGTTCGAAAGACAGGCGAACCCTTTCGGGTCCTTACCTGTCAATCGGTGCTCTACCCCACTGACATCCTCCAGGCGCGCTAGGCTGCGACCTACTTCGGAGGGAACTAGCTATCACCAGACTAGATTGGTTTTTGTCCCCTAGCCCCAGGTCAGAGGAACAATTTGCACGTTAGCACCCCTTCGGGCCTCCACCAGGCTTTCGCCCGGCTTCGCCCTGCCCAGGGCTAGATCGTCTGGTTTCTAGTTTCATGGCCATGACTACGGACGAGCACATCCCGCTCCTCACCGCTTGAAGCGGTTGCGAGCAGTCGGTTTCCCTGCGCCTTCGGAGTTGACCTCCTTAGGCTCGCCATGACCATGAACTCCCTGGCCCGTGTTTCTAGACGGAGCGCGTGACTCTGGTATCCTCCCTCGGAAAACCTTTGGGAGGATTAAAACCCTTTTGAGCCACGCACGTCTTTAACCGCTTGGTTTCAGGCGCTTTTCACCCCCCTTCCGGGGTACTTTTCAGCTTTCCGTCACCGTACTGGTGCGCTATCGGTCTCGGTACGTATTTAGTCTTGGAAGGAGATCCTCCCAGATTCCTCAGCCATATTCGAGGCAGAGTACTCCGGAACCAGACCCATCTCTCGCTCCACTACTCCTACGGGGCTATCACCCTCTATGGCGGACCTTTCCAGGTCTCTTCGGATCGCGGAGCAGGGAGGAAGTCTAGCCCACTACCCCACATTCAAGGCAGATTTCTCTGCCCTGTTCGGTTTGGACTCTTCCCCTTTCACTCGCCGTTACTCGGGGAATCTCGTTTGATTTCTTTTCCTCAGCCTACTCAGATGTTTCCTTTCGGCTGGTTCCCCTTCCCTTATCGGGAATACCCATCCTTTAGACGGGTGGGACCTCCCATTCGGGAATCCTCGGATCAACGGATGCTTGCTCCTTCCCGAGGCTTATCGCAGCTTGCCGCGCCCTTCTTCGGCGACCGAGCCGAGCCATCCACCAAGCGGCGTATCATGTCAGGCAGTTTCCCCACAGCTACTGGGAAAATTACACATATCCTATGCCGGTGCTCATCTCTTCTCACTTAAGAGAAGATTGCACCTTTCGCTCGAGACTTTCATCTCGAGGTCATGAAGGCTGTAGTCGTCCAACCCTTGACCTGGTGTGCGATCGCCCCCTTTCGTGGAGGTGATCCGGCCGCACGTTCCCGTACGGCCACCTTGTTACGACTTCTCCCTCCTCACAAGGCTTAGGCTCGTCTCAGCCCCCTCGAGCTGAGCCTCACCCAAGCCTCGCTTGGATGGAGCGACGGGCGGTGTGTGCAAGGAGCAGGGACGTATTCACCGCGCGATGATGACACGCGGTTACTAGGGATTCCACGTTCACGAGGGCGAGTTGCAGCCCTCGATCCCAACCAAGGTAGGGTTTAGGGATTGCCTTCCCCTTTCGGGGTCGGAGCCCTCTGTCCCTACCATTATCTGCCGCGTGCGGCCCAGGGGTTTCGGGGCATACTGACCTGCCGTTGCCCCCTCCTTCCTCCACCTTATCGGTGGCAGTCTCTTCTGAGTGCTTCCTACCCAGACGGGCAGGAGTAGCAACAGAAGACGGGGGTCTCGCTCGTTACCTGACTTAACAGGACACCTCACGGCACGAGCTGGCTTACCGTCTCAGTTAGGGTTATCCCCAAGCTGAGAAGACGGCCATGCACCTCCTCTCAGCTAGTCCGGTAAGACCTTTAATCTGACCTTCATCCAGCTGTCGCCCCTGGTAAGGTTCCCGGCGTTGACTCCAATTAAGCCGCAGCATTCACCCCTTGTGTGCTCCCCCGCCAATTCCTTTAAGTTTCAGCCTTGCGGCCGTACTCCCCAGGCGGCAGGCTTAACGGCTTCCCTGCGGCGCTGGAGGGGCCCGTAGCCCCTCCAGCACCTAGCCTGCATCGTTTACAGCTGGGACTACCCGGGTATCTAATCCGGTTCGCTCCCCCAGCTTTCGTCCCTCACCGTCGAGCGCGTTCTGGCCGCGCGCCTTCGCCACTGGTGGTCCTTCCTGGATCAGAGGATTTCGCCCCTACCCAGGAAGTACCCGCGACCTCTCCCGCCTCCAAGCCCTACAGTATCTTCCGCAGTCCAAAGGTTAGGCCTTTGGATTTTACGGAAGACTCGTAGAGCCGGCTACGGACGCTTTAAGCCCAATAATCGCCCTCACCACTCGGGGAGCGGGTATTACCGCGGCGGCTGACACCCGGCTTGCCCCCCCCTTATTCCTCCAGCTTTTTAGACTGGAGAAAAGCTTCCCTCAGCGGGAAGCACCTGGGATGGCTCTGTCACGCTTTCGCGCATTGCAGAAGTTTCGCGCCTGCTGCGCCCCGTAGGACCTGGGGCCTTGTCTCAGTCCCCATCTCCGGGCCCCCCCTCTCAGGGCCCGTACTGGTCTTAGGCTTGGTGGGCCGTTACCCCACCAACTACCTGATCAGACGCAGCCCCATCCAGAGGCGGTCTTTGCAGGATCGTGCAAAGACCCTTTCAGCGAGAGCCCTTTCCAGAAGCTCTCACCTATTGAGGATTAGCGCAGTTTCCCGCGGTTATCCCCATCCTCTGGGTAGGTTAGCTACGCGTTACTGAGCCGTTCGCCGCGTCCTCCCGATGCCTGGAGGCGCGCGACTCGCATGGCTTAGTCCCATCCCAGTAGCAGTGAGGTCCGACAGGATCAATCGGTTTTGGGAGACGACCGCACACCAATTGATCGATTGGACGACTACATCAGACCAACATCATAGTAATTGGTCCTCATTCATACTTTAACCGTAAGTGGAGGCCTCCCCTTCATGGTTGGGCTACCGCCCAAGTTCTGGGAGAACTCGCCGTCAACTTACGGCACTTCTTAGTACTTAAAGAGGGGAATATAAGGATTTTTCTTTTTAGTTGCTCTAGCTTTTCCTACAAAAAGGAGGAGAAAGCAAAGCATGATAAAAAAAGTTTTTATCTTTAACTTAGACTTGCGTTTTTGAAAGGATGAAAATAAAAATATTTTCCTATTACCTTGCACAGGATGACCCAAAGAAATGCACAAGCAGAAAACTAGCAAAATATGGAATGCTAAGAATAATAAAAAAGGTGCATCAAATACCGAAAAAAGCAATAGTTCTAAATCCTTTAGCAGAAAAGATACTTTCAGAGGAGGATACTAAACTAGTTTTAGCCCATGGCATTGTTGTTATCGACTCCTCATGGAAAAAAGGTTATGAAATATTTAGAAAAATCAAAAGAGGAGAACAGAGAAGACTTCCTACGCTAATAGCTGCAAATCCCGTGAACTACGGAAAACCGTTTGAACTATCTTCTGCTGAAGCTTTGGCTGCTACGCTTCTTTACCTTGAGTTCTCTGAAGAAGCTGTGAGGATTCTAAACAAATTTAAGTGGGGTGGTGAATTTGTAAAGTTAAATGCTGAGTTCTTCTCGAGCTACACCGACGTGAACTTATTGCTCACTAAGCTGCAAGTCTTCGCTTCTAAGTACGAGTAGCTTTTCCGGCTGTTTCTCAATTTTCCCTATTCGCTCACCCACAACTACTTGAATACCTAGACTAGCAGACTTGTCAAGCAATCTTTGAGTTACGACTCCATCGAACACGAGATATTTTACGTTGTCGTGTTGATCTAGTTTTTCGTATAGTTCACCTATTGGTATTTCTTCGATAACATTCCCGTTCTCGTCCAAAAGTAACGAAGTTAGCTTACCCTTAATTTGAGCTACCTTTTCCTTTAAAAGCATTATCTGCTCTTTTGATAACTGTAATAGTTTCTTCTGCGAAGTTGTTGCAGAAAGATACTCTTGTAAAGGTAAAGCTTTGTTAAGAAGTTCTAACGCTTCAGAAGGAGAAAGCTCTTCAACTTCCTTACCTTTTGGTGCTACCGCAACATAGTCAATTTTTGCATTCAGCCTAAGAAGTTCTTTAAGTATCATTTCTCCAACTCTATCTCCATCTACGAAAGCAGTCACTTTTTTCTTTGTTTTTGTCAGCTCAACTAAAGATTGAGAAATGTTTACACCATTTGTAGCAACTATGTTTTTTATTCCGATTGAGAGAAGAAGAGCAACGTCGGCTCTTCCCTCAACAACAATTAACTCCTCAGAGCTATCAACCTCTGGCCCAGCAGGCAGTTCATCTGGACCCCAACTTACAGGCTTTGCAGACTCAGCTTTTTCCATTACTGTAGAGAGCGCTTTTGATTCTTCAGTTTTTCTAACAGCTTTCCATTTTACCATTATTTCTTGAGCCCGCTTCAAAATTTCTTTTCTCTTTTTCTCTCTAAAGTCTTCAATTTCTACCAGCGAAAAACTAGCATTATAAGGTCCCACCTTTTCGATACTTTCAATAGAAGCGGCGATTAAGGCAGTTGTAGCCTGATCCAAAGAAGAAGGGACTGTAGCTATGCCAGTAGTTTTATTGTTCTCTGCTTTTAGATCCACGTCTATTCGGCCTACTCTTCCAGATTTCTGTAGCTTTTTGAGGTCGAGGGTTTCATCGAACAAACCTTCAGTTTGGCCAAATATGGCACCTATAACATCATGTTTTTGTGGGGGTTAATCCCTTTCCACCACACCTTCGACCTCAAATTTTATCTTTATAAGATACTTAAAGTAGGGACCTCCATGAGCCTCAGACTCTGTGGTCAAAGTTTAAGCATCACCTCTTGTACCTATTATTTGACAAGTAAGCTTTTTAAGGCTTTAGTTCCATTTGCATCTTGTTAAGCGGCAGTTGTTCCAGAAGAACTACAACAAGAGGATAAACTTCGACGACGTAAGCAAAATCATGAAGCTTGTAGAGTATTTAATTTCACTTGATGAAAATAGTATGATACTAGTAGAGGGTAAAAAGGATGCAGTCGCGCTTAAAAGCTTAGGAACTAAGGCTGAAATTCTCCAAGTTAAAGGAAGAGATTTCTCAAAGCTAATATGCAAGCTGCAAGAGGAAGAAAAGCGCAGAAGAGTGATAATAATGCCTGACTTTGATAGAAAAGGAGAAGAAAAATACCGACAATGGTCTAAAGCTTTAAGAGGAGTTACAGATGTTGACTACTTTACTTGGAAAAAATTAAGAGTACTTGTTACGAGAAATGTTAAGGACATAGAGGGGCTTCCAAGGTTAATTGAAAAAATCAAATACTCAACTTTAGCTCGACCCTGACAATTGGTCTCATCGGGGGCTTAGGCCCATCCTCTCCAACCTCTTAAAGTCGAGCCGTGGCTGGCTTTCCCCATTCTGGGTACTCCGCCCTCATTGCTGGATCTTCCGCCTCGGTAGGATCCGCTTTGAATGGGGTGTTCCAACCAGCCACAAAAGTAAGAAGAAAGGAATCAATATTTTAATTTTTGCTTCCCTTGAGAGGCTAAGAAGGCTTAGTTTTAGAATCAGAAAAAATGCGACCTTTCTTAAGGTGACGGTAGCTTAAAGCTTTTTTTAGAAAGAGGATAAGGACGATAATATGAACAACGCTTACTTTAAAGGTATAAGCTATTATAGTACGAAACCCTATAAAATAAGCTTTTCTAAGTTAAGCTCCCAGACAACGGTTGGATTACGTACTCCTTCTTCCAGTAAGTTATCAGGATTGACTTCTCCAATTATACCTACGAATAAATCGTTAACTTTGATTCGTGCGCTACGCCCTTCTAAAAAATTATCGAAGTTAAACGCCTCTAGTTTTGGCTCATTTCCTGTCATGCTTTTTATAAACCAGAATAGTCTCATGTAGCCTTCTCCAAGATCAATCCTATCGTCGGAAATTGCAGCAGCGATGTTTGTAAATTCATGAACCTTTGAGTTCACAGCTACGGCGACTCGTCCAACTTCAAACACCTTATGTGGAAGAGAAGCATGTGCGCTTCGCCTTATTGAACTAAGAAGTCCAGGGATAAGAGAAGGTCTAACAGAATCATAACCTTCTATTGATGGATTCTCAAGTTCTATGACTTTTGAACCCAGATTGTAGTTCCATTTGTTAGCTTTTTGAAGTGAACAAAGAAAAGGCGTTACTACTTCTTGAAATTCCATACCGACCATAACTAGCTTAGCTTTTCTTTCAAGTATTTTTTTCTCACTTGGTCTACCAGTTGTTTTCATTAAGTAACTTTCAGGAACAAGGTTATTGTAACCAAAAGCAATAGCAACATCTTCTATAACATCAACACTACTAAACACGTCTCTCCTATAGATGGGAACTTTCACTACGACTTCACCGCCAACTAAGTTTGCTTCGAACCTAACAGACCTAAGCAATCTGATGATCTTTTCGCTTTCTAGCTCTAGCCCAAGATTTTTCTTTACATCCTCTGGAGAAATCCTTAATTCTTTATTCTTATCGTTTGGTAAAGTAATAGAGCTGGTGCTTTTATCTACCACTTTTACCCACTCTATGCCATATCCGCGCTCGCATAAAGAGGTAGAGAGAACAACAAGAGCATCTTCAACCCTTACTTTACTTAAGCCAGTAACATCAATAAATATGTTTTTTGTATTCTCGGTAACTCTACTTTGTTCTCCATTTATTATTGGAGGCATAGAAAGAATATTTCCCTTTTCGTCTTCAAGAATTGGAGCTTCATCATTTGGTATTATGCTTCTAAATTTCTTTCCCTGTTCAGTAATTTCTAGAATTTCTTTTCCATTCATTTCATTTTTATACCCAAGTGGCACAAAGACGATATCTCTTAACTTCATGACTTTGTAAAATATTTTTCTTCCAAGCTTATCAAGATCATATGTGCCCATAGAAACGAGCTTTCTTCTTTGGCCGATTCCATCGTGAAGTTTATCCTGTAACTGCATCATTTGAACTATACTTTCATCGTCTAATTTTAGATTGCTAACTACAGCGGACATTATGAATGGTCTTATGAGCTTTACACTTTCATCAGCTATAACCTCAACATCTGAAATTTTTGTTTCAAACTTTCTAAGACCCTCCTCAACACCAAGTAAGCCCTTTAATGTTCTAGAAATCCCTTCTGAACTAAAGTGATCGGGCCTATCTGAAGTAACTTCTAGCGTCCAAATATTGCCCTCTATACTCTCGATATTGCATTTAGCATTAGGAAGTACTTCCTTTATTTTGTTGGGATCAAAACTTTTTCCAATTAGACTAATTAAGTCCTCATAATTAATTTTTATGGTTGGCAACCTTAAGACTCACCTCGAAGTTCTAGAAGATCTATGGTTCTAAGCTTTCTTATGTCGTCTATGCCTAAGGCAATCATAGCAAGTCTATCAAACCCAAGGCCCCACGCGGCAACTTGAAAATCAACGCCTACTGCTTTTAAAACTTCTGGCCTAAACATACCGGCGCCACCCATCTCGATCCAGCCAAGTTTTTCATGTTTTGCTACTATTTCAACGCTAGGTTCAGTAAAAGGAAAGTAAGAAGGTACAAATTTTATCTCAGCGAACCCAACCTTCTTATAGAACTCATCCAATATACCAAGAAGATGCCTAAATGTTACACCATAGTCGCCCATGATACCCTCAATCTGTTTAAATTGGATATGATGAGTAGCATCAATAACATCACTCCGAAACACATCAGAAATTACGAACATTTTTATTGGAGGTTTTTTCCTTTCAAAAAGAAATCTTGCAGATACACAAGTTGTTTGTCCTCGAAGCACAAGTCTCGAAGCAACGTCTTCACTCCAAGGTTCACCATAAGTTTTCTCATGAAGCTCCTTAACTACTTTTACATTTTCAGTAAAGTTCAGTGAAGTTTTTAAGTTTTTGAGGCGATATGTATCAAAAAGTTCTCTAGCGGGATGATTTTGCCTTTGAAATAAGACATCAAAAACCCAAAATTCTGGTTCTATAAAGGGGCCATCACTTTCTTCAAAGCCCATTCCTACCAAAATTTCTCGAATTTTTTCTTCAAAAGAATAGTAAGGATGGAGACTTCCACCATAGTATTTTTTTGGTTTTGCTTCTAGGTTGTACTTCTTTATCTTTTTCTTTTTCCATTCGCCGCTTAGCATGTCGTAGGAAGAAATAACTTTAATTTCTTGAGGCTCAAAACCGATTTTTTCTAGCTTTTGTGCTTCTTCTTTTCCCTTCTCAGTTAGTTGTACAATGCCATCTTTCTTTACTTCGATTGTTAACAAGTTTCTTCGAACTAAGACGTCTGTCACTTTCTTTATATCTTCGCTTTCCTTTATTACTTCAGCACCATGAAATAGTTGAATAATTTTTTCATCTTCTCCAACTTCTGGCACTTTACTAACGATTAGCTTTCCTTTTTGTATGTAACCCCAGTTTTTTTCTTTTATCCATTTTAATCCTATGGCTACTTCTTCTTTACTTAAGCCTAGCTTATAAAGCGAACTTACATCCAACTCGCCGCAGCTTCCAATAAGGTTTACGATTCTTCTTTCAGGAAGTCCTTGCTTCAGATAAAGCTTTCCTTCTTCTGTTAGTTTTAGGAATCTTTCCTCAGTTTCTCTTAAATCTAAAAAACCAGAATTTTTTAAAGCTTCGATAACACTGAACAGCCCTTCTTGAGTAACTTTAAGATCCTTTGCTAATTGGCTTATCCTAGCTTCTTTATTCTCTAGTAAAAATTCAAGAATCTTTTTCTGAATCTGTGAAAGCTCAAAACTACTCATTTCTTGCGCTAAATTACTTCTTGTCCATTATTAGCTTTTTTCCGTCTCTACCTATTTCCCCAGAACGTATTCTACTTGAAGAAACAAAGCCACCACCTTCGGCAGCAACCATTGGAACAATTACTATCTCTAAAGTGTTGAGGCCTCTTTCTCTTCTTATTTTGTTTATTTCAAAGGCGGATTCGATTGTATCCATTGTAACGAATATAGATTCTAGTTCTCGATCCTCTATTGCTGGGCCGTATTTATCTTCTATCATAACAACTTCAAAACATAATTCCTCTTTAAAACTTTCAAGAAAGCGTTTTACTCTTTCTACTCTAACGTTGAAACTTTCAACATTATGACCCTTATACTTTTTTGCAAACTCATCGCTTGTAACCCCAACTATGACCTTCTTACACATTTTAGCAGCAAAGGTTAATAATCTCTCGTGGCCTACATGAAACTCATCAAAGGTTCCACCCACAGCACCCTTATTGTAAGTTTTCTTAAGCTCAACCTTTATATTTTCTATGCTCAACTTCTGGTCTTGGAACAACATGGACCATACTAAAAACTTTTCTGACCAAGAAGAAGACTACTACATTCAGGCTGGAAAAATGGCAAGAAAAATAAGAAAAATCTTCGAAAATAAGGTTAAAGAAGGAATAAAAGTTCTCGAACTCTGTGAAGCTATAGAAAACGAAATAGAAGAGCTCGGAGGAAAACCAGCATTTCCCTGTAATATAGGAATAAACGACGTTGCAGCGCATTACACAGCAACACCAGAAGACTCTACTGTGATACCACCTGGAGCATTAGTAAAGGTTGACTATGGAGTTCACCTAGAAGGCTACATAGTAGATACTGCTTTTAGTGTAGCTTTATCAAATACAGACAAAAAGATAGTTGAAGAAGTAAACAGAGCACTTGAAGAAGTAGTAAAGGGAATAAGAGTAGGAGATAAGATATCAAGAGTAGGAGAAATAGTAGACAATGTTGCGAGGGAGGCGGATTTCATAGTTATATCTAACCTTCATGGTCACGAAATAAAAAGGTTCAACTTACACTCAGGTTTGTCGATTCCAAACGTTCCAAATAAAATCAACGCTAGATTTGCAAATGGTATGGTTGTGGCTATAGAACCATTTTTCACTTACAGCTTTGGAAAAGGCTATGTAGAAGAAATTCAAACGACTTTAATATTTAAATTGTCATCTTTGAACAGAGCACCAAAAGAGATTAAAGATTATTTTTCTAGTCTGCCTTTTTGTGAAAGATGGATTAGAAAAAAGAAACTTGACCCAAGTATCGTGAAGAAAATACCTTTGGTAAAGTACAACGTTCTAGTTGAAGCAGGAGGCGCACCAGTAGCACAACGAGAAACAACTTTAATGTTTTCAGACGATAAGGTTATTGACCTTGTTGCTTAACAAGGAACTCTTTTTTTAAGTAAATTCCTTCAATCAGCATAGGAGTTTCTGAATTGCACTTAGGGCATTTATCGCCTCTACCGAAAATAAAGTCCCCTTCCTTAAACAACCTTTCTGTTCTATAACCACAATTCTCACATATTTCAACAGTAACTACCCGTGGACCAAGAGACAACACTGCTGGTAATGAAAGGCGACGTCTTATCTTGTTTATGTTGTATGCTACTAGAGCAAAACCTAGAATGCCTAGCGAAAAAGACATAATTCCATTTATTGTTTTTCCTGAGCTAACTTCACTAACGCCATTGAAGATTAGAGTTATAGAGACAAAAAGCAAAAAGCCTAAAAGAAAGAAAAACAAGGATATGTTTATGTCGTACTTTTCTGAAGTTTTTTCCATTTTTAACATCACCTTATTCCTATAGTGTTGCCAACACCAATTAAAAGCATGGACCCGCCTTCTGGAACCTTTTCTTTTATAAGCTCTCTTATTCTATTGATAACTTGCTCTGAAGCTTTATACAACTCTTCAGTCATTGGAGTAATCGCCTCTTTCATTGACATTCTAATGATTACGCCGTAAAGGGGAATCCCCTTTTTACTTACTACCTCTTCAATTTTATACTTTTCTGTTCCTATTCCACCTATAGCAGCACCAACACCCTCGACCACAGATCCAGATTTTTCGCCCTCTAATTTTAAACCAGCATCAACCATTACAACTAGGTCATATTTCTCTTGTTCTAAAAGATGCATAACAGCGTCTCCGGGATAGCCTACAGTACCACCAGGGCCTCTTGCCTTTATTATACCAAGTTTTCTATTTTCTAAAGTAGTTTCTACATAAATAGTATCTCTTGCAACTTCTTTGATTTCATCTGCTTTATTTCCTATTAACTTTGCAGCAACTAGCGCACCAACACCATCTCCTACAGGATGGCCATAAGAAAAGGCAAACAACGCACCCATTAAAGCGTCAGCATTCATTAAAACTTCAGGGAGAATTGCTTGAAGTTGAATTATTATAAAAGCACTTCCTGTTTTTTTGCCCATTATGTAGTAGTGTCTCATCAACTTGTAAAGCAGGTTAAGGTTTGCAAGAACCTCAAGCACGTTAAGAAGATTACTTTTTTCTTCATCATTTGCTTGACTTGCAAAAGAATAAACCTCAGATTTGATCCTATCTTCAGAAGTTTTTAACAGGTAATCGTACTTCCAAACAATACCAGAAGGATCAAGAGAGACTGGCTCTATCGTAACGTACTCTATGACCTTGTCTACAAAACCTGATGGATCGGAGCTGGAGAATTTTTTCATTCTTTCGACAACTGCGTTTCTCGCTGAATCTTTCATCAGCTTTAATCGTCCTATCGCAAACTCTATATCTCTGAGTATAACCATCATCTGAATGCGTTGGCCCCAAACTATAAAAATAAAGAATAAGACTAAAAAAACTAAATTTAAAATAGTTCCTACGTCTAACGCTTGTTCTGTTAGAAGATTAAATACCAGCATCATCGTACTTTCTATTTGAATTAACCACATCTTCGTAAACCGAGTTACTTTAAAAGGGGGATTTAAAGGTTTTTAAGATAATTTTGCTTATTAACTTTTTCTAATAGGTACCCCTAAGGTTGTTTGAGAGATTTTTTCCTAAAAAAACTGAATTTCTAGATTTTTTGAGTCTTATTTCCTACGAAGAACACTTGTGTATTATTTGCTAAGTCTGAAAACTTCAAAATTGGGTATACGAAAGCTCAGATTTTAGCTCGTCAATGTTATAAGTTGGAGAAGGATCTATGCCCTTTAGTAGAGCCAGATACACACTTGCCATGTCTAGCTTTAACATTAAAGTAAACGCTTCCTGAATTGTGGTACTACCAGTTCCTCTCAACTCTAAAACTTTATTGTAGAATCTATTAAGAATCTTTTTTGTTATCTCTATTCTTCTCTTTACTCTTTCTGGCTCTTGGGAATTTCTTAACAGTATTAGTACAGGGTTTACCAAGTTTAAAAATCTAACACCTTCGAATTCGTTGTGATTAAGTTCAGGAAAGCTATTAAAAATGGCAAAGGATTTAGCGTTTTCGTTAACTTGTTGTTTAAATCTTAAGGCAACACTACTCATAACTCCGTATCCATAGATTACTGGAATAGACTCAAGTAAAGCTTTAGCTAATCTTTTTGATTCGTTATCTTCTTCAGGAGTCTCTAACCTAATCGAACTTAAAACACTTTTTAACAGGTTTACAGTTGAGTAGATTTCGTTTAGAACTTTTTCTTTTTCTGTAATTAAGTTATTTTCAATTAAGGAAAAAAATAGGGGCGAAAACAAGTATGGAAATGCAGCTCTTGGTGGTAAACCTTTAGGAATTTTCACAAAAAATAAATTATTTTTATTGCAAATGGATTCCACTTCTCCATTTGAACTGACTGCAATTATTTTGGAACCTCTTCTTATTGCTTCCTGTAAACAACTTATAGTTTCTTCTGTGTTTCCAGAATAAGATGAAATAAAAACTAATGAGTTTTCATTAACGTGCTTGGGTAAGAAATAGTCTCGAACTACTGTAAATGGAACCAGAAGCTTATCAACAACCATGGACCTAGTTAGCTCTAAACTAATAGCAGAACCACCCATTCCACATGCGGTAACTTCTTTTATGTTGCCTCCAACCCTAAGGTTAGAGTTTTCACTTATTTTTATTGATTCTTCGAAATAATTTGGAAAGTTACACACTTTTTCATACATATTGTTTTTATCAAAGAGCTCGCGTAGCTTATTCCAGTCTGTCATAGAGACCCCTAACCTATAAAAAAGTAAATAAAAACTTAATGCTTAGTAAGCTTATTCTTCAGCTCTAGCCGAAACTTGGGCTCGCGTCTCTATTCTCTCGAGCTTTCCATCTCTGATCCAGAAGATTCTATCACTCACGTCGATCATTTTTAGGTCGTGTGTTGCAGTTATAATCGTAACGCCTTTTTCCGTGTTTAAAGTCTTTAGTAGATTAATTATGTCGAGCCCGGTATGAAGGTCTAAGTTACCTGTAGGCTCGTCTGCTAGAACTATAACAGGATTGTTAGCTAAGGCTCTTGCTATAGCAACTCTCTGCTGTTGACCACCAGATAATTCTGAAGGCTTGTGATCTAACCTATTTCCCAGACCTACTCTTTCAAGCAGCTCTCTAGCTCGTTTTAGACGCTCTTCTCTTCCAACTCCAGCAAAAATCATAGGCAAAGAAACGTTTTCCATAGCTGTTAAAACAGGAATTAAGTTAAAAGTTTGGAATATGTAGCCAATTTTTCTGGCTCTCAACCAAGCTAGTTCATAAGCGTCAAGTTTTGCTATGTCTACCTCATCTATGTACACTTTCCCCCTCGTTGGGCGATCTAAGCCTCCAACCATATTAAAGAACGTAGTTTTTCCTGAGCCAGAAGGACCCATTATTGAGAGATACTCGCCCCTTCTTATCTTTACTGAAATACCATCAAGAGCTTTTACTGAAACTGGACCCATAACATAAGTTTTTGCAAGGTCTTCTGTTTCTACAGTGTATTCATACCTTAGTGTAGATGCCATGGCTTTCACACCTCATACCTCAATGCTTCTACAGGATTTAACTTTGACGCCATATACGCAGGAACTATTGAAGACACGAGAGATAAGATGACACTTAACACAATTGAAATTCCGACTATGTCAAGAGAACTTAGGGAAGCTTGGAGAACTAGCTGCGGAGAGGACGACTGCACGTAGTACATTACGAATGCAACCAACCAACCTCCAAAAGCGCCTATTATGCCGCCTATTAAGCCCATCAATGTGCCTTCAATTAAGAAGAGTTCCAAAATATGAATGTCTTCAGCTCCTAGAGTTTTCAAGGTTCCTATTTCTTTGTATCTTTCAGTAACGCTCATCAGCATACTGTTTATAATCCCAACGCCACAAACTAGTAACGCAATAGCAGCCATCCATATTTGATAGAGTGGCGGACCTTGCGAAGTTTGGCTTAAGCCCCCACTAAGTGCACTAACTATTCTCGTTATTGTTAATAAAGCAGATAGAAACGCTATTCC
>JAAOZO010000188.1 GCA_011605715.1 Nitrososphaerota archaeon
CCAACTCCAGGTTTTCCGTGCACAACTTTCTTGTTCGTGATTGCAAATTCTCCCAAGCGGTGCCCTATCATTTCAATAGATATCTTTACTGGAACAAACTCCTTTCCGTTGTGAACGTTTATCGTCATTCCAACCATTTCTGGTAGTATTACAAGTTCTCTCCTATGTGTCTTTATTACTGGCTGCTGACCAGTGCTTAGCATTACTTGCCTTGCTTTTCTTATCTTCATAAGAAGCTTCCTAGTTTCAGGGTGAAGGCCCCTCCTTAAAGAACGCCTTGCGCCAGAAGGAAGTACCCTAACTAACTCGTCCGGCGTCATTGCTAAAAGTTGCTCTAGCGAAAAGCCTCTGTAAGTTCCTCTCTCCATTTCGAGAGCTCTTGTTAGTAAAAGGTATTTTAAGCTTTGCCTCAGAGAAGACATTTTATTGTTTAAAACTTAAGTCTTTTGACCAAACAACTAAAAATAAGCTGCGTTGCCTAGAAAAACTTAACTTTCTTCTACCAACGCTTTACATTAAAATACACCTCCGAACATAACTTGAAGACGAACTCAGAAGACTTCTTCTAGATTCTTTGAATTACCTTAGAAAGGCGGGTTTTAAGAATAAGCTAGCTTATCTTCTGAAGAGATTTTTGAAAGGGTTCGTTAAAGTAATGAGCCGTGAAAATTCTCTAGGGGTACGTTAGTGAAGAAGACTTGAAGATTTTCCTGTAGGCAATTTATGAAACAGCATTATTTATGAAAAATAAGTCGAGGTTTAAAATCATAAATGAAGATTCCGAGGACAGCCTATACTAAAAACAGCATACACTCAAAGTAGAATATATAGTCACGGGATAGAAGCATCTGCTACTACTACAAGAATTTAAAGGAATAAGAACAGTAACTGTTGAGGAGATGCTAAAAATACTAAAAGACAAATAGCTTAGACTAGGTTTCCTCGTTTTCAATAACTTTAGCAAAGCACTTTGGACAAAGTGGCCTACTATCAATTAACGCAAGAATTATTTATAAATCTGCAAATACAGTGTGGCCTCAAGATAACGAACTCTATTTCGGCTTTCTTAGAAAAATATTTATCGCGTTGTTATCTTAGGCCATTTCTTACCAATTCGTATACTCTTGCTCACTTTCCTAATCCTGTAAGCCTTTCTGACTTTCCTGCAGTTTTATCAAAAACGATGTAAAGGCTTAGCTCAATCTCTTCTGTATGCATGAACAATTATAATCATCTTTGTCTTATCACTAGATCTCCTAAGGGTAAAGAAGTGAAAATTATAAATAAACAATTTGTTAAAAAGATTGTAGATAAGAAAAGAACATTTAATGAGGAGATAGGAGAGAGAATTAAGAAGATTCTAAAAAAATATCTGGGTTTTGATTTTTTGAAATTGTAATTAGTTTTGCTAGAGACATAATGAGAAGCTTACCATCCAACTTCTGGACGTCTTTAGCCTATAAAGAAGGATACACAGCAATTCTTGCAAAGAAAAACGATGAAAACAATGGAAAAAAGTATTCTAACCGAAAGTTTAGTGAGAGAAAAGATAAAAACATTCAAATAGAAACACTTGCGTTAAGCTTCACTCATAGAAGACGATCGCATTACATTAGCACTATTGCTGATTGCTACTTTCAAGCTCATGATACCATTTTGGTTGTCCCACAATTGCTTTAAAGACAGACTCGTCAAGCAGGGATAGCCCGTAAATATCCCTCTGCAGAGCCTCATACTCCCTTAGAAATGCTTCAGCCATGGCTAGACGTTTACGTGTCGGAATTCTGTTCTCCTCGAGGCGCCTATTAAGCTCGAACAGTTTTACCTTAGACGCAAAATGATTTAATCTCCACGTATTTGGAGCTTTGGAAGCCAGCCTATTGAAGATGCGCCTTGCCTTCTCCAAGTTTACTAAGCTTGGTTTTCCCCATTGGGTGATCCAATCTGCCCACTCTTTAACAGCCAAACCTTTAGCTTCGAAATATCTCTGAGCGTACTCCTCAAGAACTTCCTGCACTGTTGAAAACTTTCCACTGCTCAAACCACCTAGAATTGCCTTGTTAACGTCGTCGAAGATTCCCTCAGAGTAAGCCATGAAACCCTCCCCGTGAATACTACTCAGTGTCTCTAGCGTCTTAGATATTCGGTTTGGAGCAACTACTGGCCCTAGCCGTCCATAAAGATCGCCGTTAGTCCCCTCATCAGGATATCCTATATGGATAAAATAGCCTTCTTTACATCCATCTGGAAGTCTGCCTGGAGGCACGCTCGCAGGTTTATCTTCTCCGTATTTTATCCACAGAGACACACCTTCAACCTTCCCAGGAATATGCTTATCAGCCCAGTTAGCAAAAAGGTTATGGTCATTGAAATCCCACCACCAACAACAAAAACGCATTCGAACACCTGGGAAATACTCGGACGCGATCTCATGGATTTCCTTGGATAGTTCTGCAAACGTTACGATCCAGGGATTGCATTTTCTACACGCGCACCCACCGAAATCGTAAGCAGCATAAGTAACGGCATCTAGATGAATACCACTTCTAGCTAAGTCTCTGAGCAATTCGGTATAGTTGTCAAGAATGATTCTGCGAGCCCTTGGAACTGAGGGACACACTAAGTGGCCGAAGAAACGTATTCCACGGCGCTTCGCCTGCGTAGGCGAGAGGTCTTTGGCCAAAATCCCCTTGGATACTTGATCCGCGTAAACATGGTTTGGAGTAACCAATAGGTCAAGCTTAAATCCGAGTTGCTGAGCCTCTTTTAAATGAGTTTTCTTGTTTTCCCAAAGGACTTTGGTCAGCCAGTAATGAGAAAACTCCTTTGACAGGTGAGGCTCGCTCGTCAGATTGGCAGTGTCAAACCAATCTCCGTACCAGTTGAAACCCCACCACTTGGCTTCAGTTAAAACGTCTCTAATCTCGAAGCGTCTGGCGACTTCATACCAGTTTCCAAAGTGCCCGGGGGCATAAAGCTCCCTATGTGAAAAACTATACTTTCTCATTCTCTCCTTTGATTTTCAAATTTGCTTATGCTTAAAAAGTTTCGCATCTTTCCCACACTATGTTACCATAGCCTGAACGATTTTTGTTAAGGGTTAATAACAATCTTTACAAAGTTCTTATTTAGGAGTATGTTAAGAGCTCTTTAAATTTTTTCGTACATTTTTGAAACGCACTATAAGAAGGCTACCCAATTAAATTTAAGTTAACGATTATATTTTAATATGCTTCCAGTTTATTTCTTAGATTTTAATGCAGCTCTCTTTGAATTTTGAATTTTGTGCACCTCAATGACAAGGATCCCAGTAAGGAGACCAGATGATTAGATAAGGTTTGATGCTTTCTAACGTTGAGAGAGGTATTCCTTGCTAGCATAAGCAAACTCCCATTTTTCTATTGGTCCTTCAGTAACGTAAAATATTGGATGCTGTTTAATTATCTTCACTCTCTTTAGTATGATGTATAGCGCTTTATCTCTTTCTGAAAGCTTCTTTAAGAGGTGGTTGAATTCGTATTTGATTTGCCCTCTTGTTACTGGTATTCGAGGTATGTTTGTATTGAACGTTCTTATTTTTGTGAAGTCAAATTTATAATTTCTACTTTTTCCCTCTAAGTATATGTAATAAAGATAGGTACCTATGTATAGAATTGGATTCGTGGTTTTTTGGAACCTAATTAGTTGTGGGTGATTTACGTAACCTTTTGTCTTTCCCTCTAAAACTTTTTGAGCTAGGAGCGCTTCTCTCCAAACAGCTACAAGCCCTCTTACGTCAAGGTACTTTGGATGTATGGACCAAAGACGCATTTCTATTAAAAATTTTTCTAAGTAAGTACTTAATTTACT
This sequence comes from Nitrososphaerota archaeon, assembly GCA_011605715.1. Lineage (GTDB taxonomy): Archaea > Thermoproteota > EX4484-205 > EX4484-205 > JAAOZO01 > JAAOZO01. Next base: position 3,850 of record JAAOZO010000188.1, read on the forward strand.
TTTCTGAATTATCCTTTTATTTTTTCAATTAATTTCAATTACTTACTAGCTTATAACTAGATTCGGCCGATCAAAAGATCCGAGCGCACGTTTACAAG
>JAAOZO010000018.1 GCA_011605715.1 Nitrososphaerota archaeon
GCGTAAGTTCGTCGGCAGCGTCAGATGTGTATAAGAGACAGAATGTTCTCTTATCAAACCAAAAAATATTCGGTTCAAAATCGAGGGTATGCTCTTTGGATTTTTCAAAGGCTACAAAAAGATTTATTGCCCTACTGAGATGGACATAGTTGATATAGTAAATGATGAAAGGATAAACATAGATGTTGTTTGGGAATTCAACAAAAAAATCGAAAAAAGTGGCGGTTTTTATTTGCTTTATAGTGAGGCGACAGGAAACTTCTACTATTTCTATGGTTCTTATGGCGATAACGGTTGCGAAATCTTTGTCAGGAAGCTAAATAAAAAAGAGCTTAGAGATTGGATTTTGTCTGAAATCAAGCAATGAATGTTTTTATAACTTGGGTGTAGAAAATGCCAATTTATAGCTTCTGGTGGGATAATGGAGAAGAAGGATTTCTGATGGAAATTGATGCAGACCCAAAAACAGTAAAAAAGCTACTCCACCAATATAGAAAAGAAGATGAAAACTACGACGACTTAGGTTGGCTTGATTTCCTAAACAAAAAAGGAATAAAGGCAGAAATTGTAGACCCAATTGAAATATACTTCTGAGTTCTTTTTCTATTTTTTCTATTTTGGGTGAGAAGAAAGATGGTAAAGTGTCCAAAGTGTGGTGCAGAGATAAGTGAACTCATAGCATACATAACTAACGTAGCAGAAGAAGACGTTTTCAGAGTGGATAAAAATGGCGAAGTCGAGTATGAGAAAGTGGACGAAGTTTATGGAGACATTGAAATAAGCTACATGTGTCCTGAGTGCGGTGCGCAACTCTTCAGGCGTGAGGAAGATGCCAAAAAGTTCCTTCTAGGAGAAAAAGTAGAGGTAGTAGAAGAGTAGTTCTCTATTTTTGTTTTTCTATTTGGGTGAAGAAATTGGAAGAAGAGAGGCTATATAAACCAAAAGGGTTTACAGACCAAATAATACGAATATTAGAAAAGTACAAAAGCAACAGGTATTCATGGACGAGATGCCTCTTCTTTGAAAGAGTTTCGAGCGAAGATTTACTAGAAATATCTAGGTATTTACCAGATGAGAACTTTGATAATGAAAGGCAGAACAACAGCCCAAGATTTCAAGACTTTGTAGAAGTTGCACAGCGTGAACCAAGAGCTAGGTTCGACCTTTATGTTGTAACTAAAGAACGAGAAGATGAAAGAGTAACTGTCGAAACAGTTTATATCCCCAAAGAAAGAGAAGATTTAATAAAATTCCTTAAGGAAATGGCGCTTGCAGAACCAGACGGAGAAGGAGTTATTCAAGAGGACTACTATATGTGGTGGGATTAAGCTTTTTTCTACTTGGGTGAGAGAAATGGAAGAAAAAGTTGAAAAGCCTCTTGATAAAGTAGTTTCGCTAACTCACGGCAATGCTAAACAGTTCTTTGAAGAGCTAACAAACGTAGTTGAAATAAACTACGACATACTTCTTCATTTCCTAGTAAACAGCTTTGAGATAAGAACTCTAGATAGTAGCGAAATAAGTATGGTACATGCAGTCTTCAACGTAGGTTACGAAAGGCCAAATAGCGACTTTGTGCTAAGCGTAAGCTCTGAGGCACTAAAGCGAATAATAGCTTTAGGGAAGGAAAGTACTAAGCCAATAACCTTAGAACTTTACGTAAATGAGAGCGAAAGAAAGCTGAAAGTAATAGGAGACGCATTTGAAACCGAAATAGAAGGTACTTTGCTTGATAAAGGTCTTCCTTTGCCAAATGCGAGCTTCAGCAACAGCTTTGCTTTAACTAAGAAAGAGCTAAGCAACATTTTCAAGATAAATGGAGAACATGTAGTAATAAGCTACAGCGACAAAGGAGTAACGTTTACAGTAATTGGCTACGATGAGTCAAAGTACAGCTTTTACCCTAAGCTTCTAACTTCCGACATTACTAGCAAAGATGTAAAAGTAATGGTAGATATGGAAAGACTAAAAAGGTTAGTAAAACATGTAAAGAGCAATCAGCATATAATCTTCTTCTATGAGGATGCGCAGAAGCCAATTAAAATGCTAGTGCACTTCTTAGATGGGACAGAAATCAACTACTACATAGCTCCAATATTCGAGGACAACATTTAAATAGCTAGAAGAACGATAGTACGCCACTAAGGTGGCGTATAGTACAAACTAGGGACAAAGCATTTCTCAGTAAGTTCGCTGGATGAAGGCGACGAGCCTGACAGCAATCCTATAACTTTGTTTTTGTTTTTGGGTGAAAGAATATGAAAACTCTAAAACCAACTAAAAATGGCGTCATCGAAGAAGAGTATAACCCAGACGTCTTCATTATCTTGGAAGTTGGAAGAGCGTTAACTCTTCCAGACTACATAAACTCTGCGCCTGAAGTAAAGAAAGTCTCATCTATAAAAGCACTAACTCCTAACGAAATCCCAGAAGTTTCAAAGAGGCTTTACGACTTAATAAACAGCATACCTTTGAACAAAAAGGTCGCATTAGTGCTATCTGGGCCACTTGCTTTAACAGCTCTTTTCTTTGCGTTTCAAGGAATTCACAGAACAATGGCAGTAGGTCAGTTTAACCCATCTAAAAGTGATTACGATTGGTATCTCGTTGAGCCTGATGAGTTAAGAAACTTTTTTCTTGTCTGACCGACGTTTTATAGTTAAAAGGCATATTAATACTTTAACAGCGTTAATGTACAATACTCAAAACGCTGAAGACGATGCTACAATTCTCGTTTACCGAGAGCTGTTAAGAACTGCTAGGCAAATCCTAAGTGACCACGAGAATTCAATAAAACAAAAAGCGTTGCTAAGAGTTGAAGACCCTAGACTAAAAGCATTCATACAAAATATTTAAATTTCTTTTTTATATTTTGGGTGAGACTAAAAAAATGAGCGAAGAAGAGGAGGAAAAAGCAACGGTAGTATTACTAGCAAACAGTAACAGTAGCCCTTTATGGGAACTTGAGCCACGTGAGTTAAGCGAAACAGAAGAAGTAGGTCCAGATGACTACTTTGCCTACATTGGCCCCAAATACGGAGCAGTTCTGATAATCCTCTTGGCCGAAGATGAGGGGCCCACAGGTGTTCTAGCTTTCGACGAAAGCGGCATGCCAGTCGACATTCCTCCCTTAGGGGATGGAATGAAGCTACACGACACAGATTATCCTGAAGGATTTCACCTCGAAACTATGGACGGGCTTCAGCTTGCGGAATTTGCATACGCATGGAAAAAAGTTGGTGGCGATACGGAGGACATAGGCTATTGTGTTGGCTGCGCCGACAAAGACAGTAAATACCTTCCAATTGCGATAAGGGATACCCCTAGGAACAGGAAGCTGTACAAAGAAAACTTTGGTTAAATTTTTAATCCTATTTTTCTTTTTTTATTTGGGTGAGAAGATGAGCGATGTTGAAGAACTAAGCGAAGAAGAAATACAGGCTTTCGCAAACCAGCGAGGATGGGAAAAAATAGAGTGGGAAAGCAGTGATGAAAAAGTAGATTACGTTTGCGGACAATATGACCTAGTAGTATTTTTTAGAAGCCCAGTCTGGAGCGGGAAAAAATTTGTATATGCATATGAGCTTCGCTACGGTGCAGAAGAAAAGGTCATAATAAGTGTTCGAGCAAAAAGAAATCTAGAAAAACTGCTCAAGGTAGCGCTAAAAACTTTAGGACTTCCAAAAATACCTAGCGAAATAGAAAGCAAATGGAAGTACGAAAGCGGCGATGACCAGACCTATACTGTCCTAAGGCTTGGTCGTCATGAACTTCACCTTCACTATAGATTAAGACCTTACTTCGACGCAACTGACATTGAATACTTGAGCTACTCCTTATACTACGACAATAGGCGTGTGATAAAAGACGATGACTTCAACAACATTGAAACTCAGTGCGAAAAAAGAAACTGGCCATCACTGTGGTAAGTTTTTATTTTTTTCTATTTGGGTGAGAAAAGTGAAAATATATAAGGCGTACAGATGTAAGTTCTGTAAAAGATTACTTTACCCTGTAGTTGACACAGGGAAAGTAATAGTCAGAAAAGGCAAAAAGTACAAAGTGACTTCTGTCGAATGCCCTTTTCATGGAGTTCAGTACCACTGGGAAAAAACTGAAGTGAGCTGAAATGAGCAAACATGAAAAGACAAGAAGCTGTTTAGACTGTAAGTTTGCTGTGAGGAAGGGACTAAATACAATAAGGTGCATGTGGTGGAAAGAAGAAATCAACCTTTTCTTTGAAAATCCAGCAAACGAGTGCAATGCTTTTAAAAGCAAGTAGTTTTTCTTTGGGTGGGAAGATGAGTGCTCAAAGAACTAAGGAAGAAGTAAATGCTTTAGAAATGATAAAATATCTTTCAACCTATGTCATGAGAGAAGGATATGAAATACAAAAATTCGCAGATGGGATAGGATTTAAGCTGTTTTTGAGATATAAAGGAAGAGAAAGAGACATAGAAGTGAGAATAGATGCCCCAACGCTTGGCAGAAATGTTAGAGGCGTAGTGATTTGGTACTACAAAATACCTAACGCTAACAAATTCCTGAGAAGGATGGAAAGTTGGGATTGGGGAACGGACAAAAAGAAGGAAGAGCTAGTAAGTAAGCTGAATGAAGTAATAGAAAGTGCAAAGAGCAACATAGATTCTGAGCTGTATTTAGATAAAATGCGGGCAGAAGATGAAAGAATTTCCAGAAAGTTAGAAGAGTTGGCGAAAGGACTAAGGCTAGGGGGCGAAGAAGTTCCAATTTCCGTTATTTCTGAAGGCGGCCTTGTTAAGATGCTTTTCTGGCTTAATGAAAAACAAGCAGAGGAGCTACTAAGAAAATTGAAGTAATAAATAAAAGTTTGAGTTTTTTGTTTGGGTGATAAAAATGGCGGAAAATGAAGGTTATTTCGGAAAAATTGCGCTTGTGAGAAAGTCTCAGCAGAGTAATGTTATAATTCTGGAAACTTTAGACTTCAAACGGTACGATGAGCTCATTCAATTTGCAAGAAATCAGGGGTTTGAAAAAATAGAGAATGTAGCGTATGAGTACTACATCTACGACATTCAGTTAAACCAGCTTTTCAAAATCAACAATGTAAGCTTTGAACCAGAAATTGTCGAGGACTTTACAATCCCAAGTCTTATCTCAATCTTGGAGAAAAGAAGCTCAATCCTTATAATAAAGTACGTCACAGAACAAAGGCACGCCGATGGCATAAGCGACCTTCTCCTGTACTGTTCTCAAAACGGCAAGTTGTTTGTTAAGTTTTCTACTGTTTTTGTCTTTACTGCAAGTGCTTCTCTCTTTTCTCCGTCAGTAAGAAGGTTCTGTGCAACAATAGAAATTCCTGCAAGCACCACAGAGGAAAGAAGGAGAATTCTTGAAGACGTAGCAAATAAACTAAACGAGGCAATGACCAAGAAATATGGAGCTGGAGTAAAAATAAACTACGAAGCTGTAGTCCCTGTATCTGCTGGTTTAAATCTTCATGAGACAGAAACTGCGGCATTAAGTTCATTCTTCAAGTATCGGGACTTTAAGGTAGAAGAGTTCACAACCTACAAAATTGAAATACTCAAAAACTATGGTCTTGAGTACATAATCCCAACAAGAGGGTTTGAAAGTGTCGGAGGCTACGACTACCTCAAAAATTATGTAAAGGATAGGCTGATAAAGTTGCTGAAAAACCCAGAGCTTGCTGAAGCTTATGGCCTAAGACCACCAAGAGGTATCTTGTTCTACGGCTACCCTGGAACTGGAAAAACATACTTTGCTAAAGCGCTTTCAAAAGAAATTGGCTTGCCAATGATAAAAATAGACCCCTCAACATTCTTAAGAGGAATTGTAGGAGAAACGGAAAGCAGAGTGAAGCAAGTTATAAACATTGTAGAGGCACTAGCACCTGCTATTGTCTTTATAGATGAGTTTGACCAACTTGCAATGAGCAGAAGCGCAACAATGGTTACTGACTCAGGAGTTTCAAGGAGGCTACAGAATATGCTTCTCGACTGGCTTGGCGACGAAAATAGGAAGTCAATAATTATCGGAGCAACAAACTTTGTTGAGCAACTAGACAGTGCGTTTATCAGGACTGGAAGAATAGACGAGAACCTTCTAATTCTCCCACCAGATACTTTCGCTAGAACACAAATTCTCTCAGTCCACTGCAACATAGTCAGGAAAATTCCACAAAATGCAAAGAGGCCAATAGACTTTGCTGAAATTGCAGAACGAACATACATGTTTACAGGAGCTGAGCTAGAAAAACTAGTAATAGAAGCTTCAGCTCTTGCCTTTGAAGAAGATAAAAAGTACGTCAGCACTGAGCAATTCCTTGAGGCATTGAAGTACATAAAAGTAAACGTTGACGAGAGAGAAAAGACAATAAGAGAGATGATAAGGACGTTCTCTAAGCTAGAAAACGTGAACCAAAAATTCCTTACTGAAGCTTTAAAAGTATACCAAGAATCGGAGAAGGACGATAGAATAAGAAAAGTTGTAGAAGGTTTATAAGCTCGTGTTTTTTTATTTGGGTGATAAAAATGTCCCATTATAGTTTAGTTAAGATAAAAATAAAAAACGTAAATGAAAATGTACTTAAGCAGGCAATCCAAGAACTGTGCAAGCAAGAGGGCTTTCAAGTTGTTAATCAAATAGTCGATTTCTATGGGCATCCAAGAACCGATTTCTTAATCGGAATAAAAAATAGAGACTATCCTCGAGGGGTTGGGATAAAGCTGGAGAATGGACAAATAACTTTAGTTGGCGACTTCTACAATACATACGGCGAGGAGGTAATTGCTGATAAAATTTCTCAGTATTACACTGTTCAGGCTCTAAAAGTAGGCTTGAAGAAAATTGGCTACAATCCTCGTGTTGTTAAGAATGGAGAAAAGGTATTAATCCACGCTTTCGCTGTGTGAGGTGGACGAAAATGAAAAGCATTGAAGTGATTGTCGAAAAAGATGGAACTTACAAAATAAGGTACGACGGCTTTAAGGGAAAAGCATGCTTCCAAGAGGCGAAAAGGCTTTACGAAGTTCTAAAAAGCTTAGGATTGGATGTAAAGATTGAAGAAACAGTTCCAACAGTAAATGTAGGTGAAGTAACGTATGAGCGAGAAAGTTAGCGTCTTTTTCTTCAACAAACCAAGCAAGTCAGAGCTTAAGAAAATCAGAAAGGAGCTTAAAAAACTTGGATTATCTTTCAAGGGGAAGGTTATTTACTGCGGCTAGCATATGCTAGTTCCTTTTTTTGGGTGATTGCTTTGGACGAGCTTAAAAGGAAGCTAAGAAAGTACACGAAGGTTTTAAAGAAAAACCCAAACGCTTTCATCATTGACGTAATAGAAGGCGAAAAACCTTGCATAATCTTTCACGACATAGACACTACTATGGAGTCCTGTTATCTTCCGTTAGTTCTTGATTACTTTAGAGAAAGCTTAATTGTAAACAAAATAAACTATAAAGGAATAGCTTTTTGCATAATAAGGTTTAAGGAAGAGTGGCGCCAAAGTGAAGACTTTTTAAGAGAGATTGTTGATGCAGTAAAACAACACAGAACAAAGAAGGTGATGCAGACGTGGATAGGAACAATGTAGAGCTTCCAATTCCTGTTGTAAAAGTTGATGCTATGACCTTTGAAAGGACTTCAACGCTTGGAATAAAGTTGCCGAAGATAAAGGATGGAAAAATCTACATTCCAGAAGGTACGTACCAAAATGAAGGAAATGAATACTCTCAGTACTCAAACATAATTGAGTATAATCAAAACTCAATTCTTATCGAACTAGAAACATGGACCACTGTAACCTCTTCAGAAACAACGAGAGTTTTAAGCTTTTTTCACGACTCACGCAATGCAGTTTGGACAAACGAACAAATAGAGATAAATATAAAAAACTTTGGATACAGGCCACAAAGATACTACTGCAAGTTTAGGCTAGTAGCTTGCAAAACTTGGGACGGCAAAATTATTCATTATCTTTTTACTTCTTGGAGCGATAAAGCAACGTTTCAAGACTTAGTCTCGCTAGTTCTCAAAATGCATGGCCTTAAGAAAAAAGACCTCTATGGCGAAGGAACAGTAACTGAAATAAAAATTAGAAACGTTCTAAAAAACATTTTTAAATAACTTTTTATTTTGGGTGAAAGTAATGAAACTAAAAGGATTTATTGTTAGTGTACATGCTCCTTCTGAACAACTACTTTATGCTAAAGTTGACACAACTTCTCTTTCTGGAGAGAAGTATTTCAATTTCGTAAGAAGCCTTCAAACAAAGCTTGCTTTTATCGACTATACTTATTCTGAAACTGCAGAAAGGCTTAGAGGGAGAGGAGTAGGAGCAAGGTTCTTAAAGAAGTTTTCTTTTTCCTCAACCAAAAGGTCTAGAATAACAGAAGACAAAAAGGTGCTTATATTCAATCCTTTCCCCTCTCGCTATGCAAATATTCTCAAGTATCTAAGGATAAGGCTTTACACATTCCTAAACAATGAGGCGCTTTCTCTAACGTTGCGAACAGCAGGAAGGTACAGAGAAAAGCTCTACATAGTAACTGAGAAAAAAGTAAGCACTGTTGTTTCCTTTGTTGAAAAGCAGAATAAAGAGCTAGGAGAACTAGAAAAAAACATTGTTGCGTACACCAACTCCAGCGGCTACAAAGAAGTATTAGAAATTCTTTCAAAGTTTAATATATCATGCGACTACTTTCAATTTCCTGGAGAGCTGAAAGTAAAGCTTGACTTAATTCCAGTGAACTTTGACTATGCGATTGAAGAGTGGTCTAGAAAAGACGAGAGTGTAGCAAAAATTCTCAGAGAGAAGCAGCAGGAAATTGTCAAGAATGCGGTCATGCAGTTCTACGAAAGGATTAAGCCAATTCTAATGTACGAAGAAGGGAAAACAAAGATTAACAAGAAGCTAGCAGTTGCTAACCTAAAGAAAATGCAGGAGTTTGCAGAAGAGCTTGGTCTCAAGTCTTTGAATGCAACAGTCATAAATCCTCTAATAACTTCGTTGGAAAGTCCAGCTTTCAATTCAAGACTAACCGCAGCAGAAGCAAAAAGCAGGATAGATGCTCTGATAAATTCGCTTTAAGAGTTTGTTTTTTCTTTTGGGTGAAGAAAAATTTATAAATTTGTAACGATATTATCATAGGTGTGGGCATGTTGCCCAAATCAAAGGAAGAATCTACAAGTGTCCAAACTGTGGAATGGAGTACGATAGAGACTTGAACGCATGTGTGAATATAGCCCATAGGGTAACGAGCTCTATGGGATGGAGGAGCAGTGAGCCCCTCGAACCAGCAAATGAGGAGATAGGCGTAAAGCCTACTCTAAACGCTGGAAGCTCCCGACTTCAGTCGTGGAGAAGCTCACCAAATGGAGGTGCAGAAGGCAGAGCATGGTAGTTGTGCGGGGACACGCTATTTCTAGCGGAAAGAGGTTAGGGTTAGGTGACCCACGTTTCATGGCTTTAATACTACCCATCGCGTCAGTCCAGTCCAGGTTCATTTTGCAGGTCTCCTGGGGTGGGTAGTCTAAATCTGCAGACTTCTGCACCTCTGGTTTATTTTTCATAATATTGTTTTAGAATGCTAGAAAAAACTTAAATATCTTCTCTGCTCTTCTTAGTTTCAAGAGAGAATTATGGCAAAAGAGATTGTAATTACAGTAAAATCTAAGATACCTCCAGAAGAGGAAGGCGAGTTCCTAAAGGTATTTGCCGACAGACCTTCGTGCAGAAGTCCACCTATTGAGGACGGTAAGTATTCCATACCTACAGTATTTTTTGTTAAAAAAGATAAGGTAATCCAAAATAGGCCTCTTACTACCAACGAAAAAATAGTTGAAAAAGTTGTTTACAACAGCGACAAGACTGGCACAGAAGTAGAGAGAATTGCAAAAAGCGGCACAGTTCCAGAGCCAGATGAAATAAGCAAAATTGTAAGATTCATAGACTGGGAC
>JAAOZO010000078.1 GCA_011605715.1 Nitrososphaerota archaeon
CCAGAAATTCTTTTTATATGAATTACCATTCCAACCTTTTTCAATTCGCTAGGAACTAATTCAAAGATCACTTCCTGCGTAATGTTTTCTTCATAAGGTGGAAGCCATATTGTAGCAACAAGGCTTTTTGTTGTTCCCCTTTCATTAAGTTGCATGTTTACTTTTTTACAGATAAATGAACCGACGCCTGCTACTTCATGAACCGATAAGAAATTTTTAAGAAAAGGAAGTACTCCTAAACTTTCTGCTTCTTCCCAAGCAAAAGGCAAGGGTATGTCCCAAAAATCTCCCCTTGGTTTTGTAGGCATTTTCCACTCCCTTTCCAGAGAAGGAGTTGTTTTGCTGATCACTATTCTAATTGGAAGTACTGACGCTACAACTGATAGTACAATACAAAGTCCCATCGCAAGTAGAACGTACCATGAGTAGTAGTTAGGATAGAAACCGATTGGAAAGAAATTTTTTGTAATTTTTGAAGTCACTAATCCAATTAGATATCCTATAACTCCAGCAAATATGCCATACGTAGCTGATTCAGCTATAAGCATTGCAGCGATGTGAAAAGGTGCTAATCCTAACGAAGTATAAATCTGATACTCTTGTCTCTTCTCAAAAAAGTTTCCAAGCATTGCGTCAAATACAACTAAAGATCCGATTACCAACGGTACTATAAGAAATTCAAAGCCAAACAAATTTTGAGCAAAACTTGAAGAGTACTCCACAATTTCCGATCCATGTGAACAAAATATGTAAGTTGATTTGAATATTAATGAAAAGTTCTTGGCAACTTCTTCAGCTTTAGTTTGGTTTAAGAGCATAACTGTTATTTGTCTAATAGAAGATCCTGGCATAGTTATAGCAATTTTGCTTGGTATGATTAAGACTCTATCCAAAGGAAGGGTATCTTCTGTACTTGGATTAGTGTAATACTGTATTGGATTTATTGGAGCAAGATTCCTTTGATTCAAGTCTTTAATGTTGGTTAAGTTTTTACTATTGAAAATTCCAACAACTTTGAATTCAAGCCCTAAAAGATTTAGATTATTTCCAACGTTAAGTCTAGTTTCGGATGCAACTTTATCTGATATCAGACAGACATAAGTATCATTCTCATTGAACCACCTGCCATTAATTAATGTTTTCTTTACGCTTATCATTTCATTGGGAGATAAACCTACTATACCGTATATTATCGAACGATTACCTATAATTGGTAGTCCAATAAGGCTTGGCGTTTGCGATGAAGTCGCTGTGAGTGTAGGAGGATATAACCAAATTCTAACAGAGATATTTGTGTTGGAACTTAAAATTCCTTGAGTGATATAAACCAGTTGCTCTGAAAGTGGATCGTTAAAAGCTCTAATTATTGTGAAACCGGTATAAGCGGGTTGTGCTTGAATAGTTTGTACTGCAACTGCTGGGATAAAGTTTACTGCAGTTAATGATATAAGAGAAGTTGTAATTACAACTAAGGAAAACATGTTCAGAAAGCTACGTGCTTTCCTTTTTCTCACGTTTTCTATGCTTATAGAAAATGCCATAAGAGATGCATCAAATCTTTGTATTTGCGAGAAGTCTAGCTGAACAAATTTTCTACGCATTTCAGCACCAAGTTTTGAGATTCTTGAAAGGAGTACGAGAATTAACGGAACGGTTACTGCTCCAATAGTTATGCCTGTAATTTCACCCCAAACGTTTGAGGCTATATGAAATCCTGGGTGGAATATGTAAAGTATAACTAGAGGACCCATGAAGAAAAGAATCACTCCCAACGCAACATCTTTTGCTGTACCGTTTGGAAAGAACAACTTTGTAGAGAATACTGTAAATAGTAAAAGAAAAACGTAAAGTATTGGTGTGACGCTAATCAGATCATTGTAAAAAGACTTTATGGCATCATAAGACTGTACTTCATGACTAAGCGCTAATAAAGAAAGAGCATATGCTTTCGAAAAACTTCTTGAACTAAGTGCTACTTGAGCTTGATTAATAAGTTTGCTAGCTTTTTCATGGTTACTTATTGCTGATGGACTAATTCCACCATACTTACTAGCAATCTCAATTCTAGCTTTATCAAGCAAGTTCATTTGTCGAGCAATCTCAAAAGTTGGGAAGTCAAGAAGCAGTAACTCTCCTACTCTTGTAAAAGCATATCCCTGTCCCATTGGGTACTCTTCCGTTGAATTTAAAAGTACGGCGGCTATATTCGCACTCATACCAGTTTTTACGAGGATTGAGAATTTTTGGCCTGGTGGTGCGAAAGCACAAAGAGTACCACTCATATAGTCAAAATAATAGCTCCATGAATCAGGAGGACTCTGAGTTAAGAAATTCAAAATTTGAATTGAAATTGGTAAGGGGTTTTGAACTTGTCTATTTTTAGAAGTTAAGACAACAGCAGGAGTATTCCCAGATCCAATTTCTACAAGAGGCGGATAGTCTCTTGGTTCAGCTAAGTTCATAACTATAAGCGTTCCTGTTCTAAAGGCAAATACTGGAATAGGGTTAATTGATCCAGCAATTCCCTCAGTAACTCTAATTATTTCGAGAGGTGAACCTCTAGTCCCATGTTCACCCATATCTGGAGCATACTCTATCTGTTGAGTTTCATTGTTTATTCGCCAAGCCTGAAGGGCGGGGTATGCTGATCCACTCACGTCTGCTGCCACTCCTTCAATTACAGCTATCCCACTTTTATTTGTTTGAACAATAACCCAACCTCTAGGCATGTAAGTGTTGGGTATAGGTCCTTGAGACCACGTACCACCTCCTTCTTTTCTGACAACTATCAGAGCGTTTGGAATTGGAGTGTAAAACATAGGAGAGCTAACGTTATACTCCATAGCTCTCACAATAAGCTTATCAAATCCAAAACCATTCGTTCCCGAAGAGTACCTTCTAGTTGGAGCTATGTAGTTCCAGCCCTTTCCTACTACATTAGATAGAGATTCAGCCATTGCAAAACCGTAAAGACATGAAGCGACATATATAATTTGATTATGTAAGTTGTCCCAGTTTATCTTTTCGTACAGATCGTATGGCGTGTTGAGGTATGGAGCATATGTATGAGTTGAAAGGAATCCTATTCCAGGTGGTCCTGCAAGTTCAACGGCTTCTGCATCGAAAAAGAAGTTACTTGGTCGTAGTCTTGACCACATACTTGGATCTAGTCCTAAGCTTGAAATTACACCACCGTTCTCTTCCAACTGAAAAGCAGATGAGTTAAGTTGGCTACATAAAGCCTTTGGATAAACATCTAGAGTAAGTCTATAAACACCAGCATATCTACCATCTGCTGTGTCTTGCGTCATTCCATTATAATAGCCAACGCTAAATGGTCCGATTGTTTTTACGTCGCTGTAGAAGTCCATGCTAACAGCGAGAAACGGTTGGTATTCGCTTCCAGTATTGGGATTAAAATAATGTTGCTCTACAAAATGGTTTGCACCAATCATTCCTTCCCAATGGGCAGCAAGCGCTACAAACCATATTGTAGAGGTTGGCTTATGAATAGAAAAGAAACGTGCAAGCTCGAGAAAAACAGCTGTTGCTACGGCATCCTCTGCTCCTGGCGCAAGAGCCGGTACGAATGAGAAAGCATCATAATGCACCATAATGATTAAGATTTCCTTTGGGTTTTTTGTACCATTGATTACGCCTACAAGATTAGCTACAGAAATTGTGCGCCACCTCATTCCAGAGAAAAGTTTGACTTGCTTTTCTTCCTTAGCCCATTGAATAAGCGTGTCAACCGAATCTTTATCATTCACAAATAACCTTGGCATATATATCGGAGCGTAACTAGAAAGACTCACTGAAGTTAAACTAGTGACGGGATTTTTTGAAATAAAAACAATAGCTTTTGCTCCAAGTTGGGCAATCATGAGCCAGTTTTTCCCTCCGCTAGCATCCATTAAGACTATGTTGTTTTTTATCGGTTTTCCATCCATTTCATTAAGGCTCCCCATTCCAACGTACACTAATCTTCCTGAAATTCCTTCAGTTGGAGTTCCGCATGTTTGTACATAGTTTGGTTCTAAGGCATACGCTTTTATTTCTTTCCCAGAACTAATGTCGAGTATGTATGAACCTGTATCCATTGGTACAGTTACTTGGAAGAACTGTTGATACCCAAGTGGACCAGGCATGAGACCATACTGTTTAAACTTATCAAGAATATAAGTTGAAGCCTTGAAAAATCCTTCATACCCAGTTGTTCTTGATCCCAGTGATGAAAAAAAACGCACATGTGTCTGAATGTTTGAAAAATTTAAATTACGAATTATTTCTTGAAAATTTTGAGGTGTTTGTTGCGCGTTGGTAAATGCTATAAAAAAATGAAAACCTGATAAGTATAAATACGATGTAATAATAACAATAACCATAAAAATTCTTAAAAAAGATGAGACGCTGAAATAAGAGGCCCTAATCATTTTTACTTGGACATTTTACTACAGCGTAAGAAAGTACCTTATGAGTAAGATCATAGGACCTATAAAAGCTCCTATGCCTAAACCAACTAAGAATCCCACTGTTATTGGGACGCCTACTTCTTGATATCCCTTTGATCCTATAGTTCTAAGAGTGATGGTCTTAAGTATCCAGGCGGGAACAACTATTAAAAAGAACATTGAAAAGAGCCCAAGATAGAAACC
>JAAOZO010000142.1 GCA_011605715.1 Nitrososphaerota archaeon
ATATACAACAGTTATTCTGCTTTACTTGAAGCTGACGATTTTTATAAAGAACTAGCTGATGTCCTAATAGACTTAAAAGAAATGGAAACCCACTTAAATAAGATTAATAAGGCAAGAAAAATTATTAGATATCTTCTAAGGCTTTATACAAAGGAAATAAAAGCGTCAAAGAATGAAAAAGACGTTAGTCTAAAATTCGAACAGGGTCTTGCGAGAATAATTTCTGTAGCAAAGAGAACTAAAAAATCAATAGCTTACTTCAGAAGCTCAAAGATAAAATTGTCCAAGTTGCCATCTATTAACGCTAGTATTCCAACAGCAGTTATAGCTGGACCACCAAACGTCGGGAAGTCGTCGCTTGTGAATGCAATTTCTAGCGCAAGATCAGAAATTGCTGCATACCCATTCACTACCAAGGGGATTTTAGTGGGGCACATAAGCTACAATGAGATAAAAATTCAAGTTATAGATACGCCTGGATTGTTAGACCGGCCGTTGTCTCAAAGAAATAAAGTAGAACTTCAAGCTATACTAGCTTTAAAGCACCTAGCAAAGTTAATTGTATTTGCACTCGATCCATCGTATGATTCTTACTATGCTCCAGACGAACAATTAAGAATATTGAATGAAATTAAGAGTAGCTTTAATACTCCGATAATCTGCGTTATAAATAAGATCGATGTAGCAAACCCTAACAAATTAGAAAGAATAAAAAATGAACTTAACACTTTGGGAATTACTTTCATTGAAACTAGCGCAGTTAATGGAAAGAACATAGATGAATTAAAAAATAAAATTATCCAATATCTGCTTAACCTTTAGCAACCTCTAAGTAACAAAGTTAAAATACTACAGGACTAAGTTACATTTAGTCTAACTTAGTTCGAAAAGGTTAAATATTGAGGTGATCGTTTTTTATGATGAAAATGAGGGAGAAAGCAGTCGTTTATTTTGGATCTATGCAAACAAAAAGCGCAAGTGCTGAGCACTCATTGGCAAGTAAGTTTGACGAAATAGTAAACAAGCTTGGCATAAAGGACGTGGTAAAAGGAAAAAGAGTTGCAATAAAGATCCACCTTGGAAGTAACCTAGGCTATACAACAGTTCATCCCTTTCTAGTAGGACGATTGGTTAAAGCTGTAAAAGCTGCTGGTGGTAATCCTTACTTAATGGATATAATTGAGCAATACCACACGGCTATCGATAGAGGTTATACTCCAGAAGTTCTTGGTGCCCAAATATTTCCAGTTGCAGGGATAGCGGATAACTACTTTGTTACAAAAGACATTCACTTTAAGAATCTCGAGAAAATAGAAATGGGCGGTTTCTGTAAGGATGCTGACGTGCTTATAGACCTCTCACATGTTAAGGGGCACAACACAGTAGGGTTTGGTGGTGCTGTTAAAAATCTAGCTATAGGTTGCTATACTCAAAGAACGAGGTGGGCATTGCATCGCACGATGCAATACGATAAATATTGGGATGCAGAAAAAAGCAAAGATGCAGAAGAATTAGTTAAAGTATGCCCATATGGAGCTATTAAATACTCAAACGGCAAACTTCGCGTAGAGTTCGACATGTGTAATCAATGCATGCGTTGCGTACATGCAGATAAAGATGGTTGTTTAAGAATTCAGCCTCAAAACTTTCTTGCTTTCCCAGAAGCTATGGCTATAACTACACAGTTTGTACTATCTCATTTCGATAAAGACAAAGTTTTCTTTATCAACGTCGCTACAAACATAACAGAATACTGCGATTGCTGGGGTTTCACGACCGGAAACATTCTTCCTGATGTTGGTTTTCTTGGATCTAACGACATTTTAGCAGTTGATAAAGCCTCTCTAGATTTGCTTGCAGATAAACCTCTAATCAGAGAAAACGTTTCTAGAAATCTTGAAATAATAGATAATCCTAAGCTTCATCCATTTGCAAGGATACATGGACCTTGGAAAGATCCTTATAACACAATAAAGTTTGGAGAAAAGTATGGCCTAGGAAACCCAAACTATGAACTTGTAGAGGTTCTTCCTGCCGGTCCAGAACAAAAATGGCCGCCTGCATTCTTCCCAGACCTAGTTAACGTCATATAAGTAAAATTAGTTTCTTTTTTAATTTTATTTAATAAAACTCAACTAACTTAAACAAGGCATACTCTTAATAAGTTTTTTGCTTGCTTCTTAAGGATAAAATTATCAAGATTAGTCCAAGAAGTATTATCAAATTCCCTAAGTTGTTTTGTAAGAAAGTGTATGGATCAAAGTAAAATCCTGAAAGCGAATACTCTCTTGAGCTTAGAATATTTCCTTCTTCTGACAACAGAAAAATCTTTACTTTGTCTCCTCTCTTAACAACTGGAAAAGAAATCGTTACTGATTCATTTGGTTGAAGAAAAATCTTCCTAACTTGAACTTCGCTATCGTTGATCATAACTTCAAAGAATCCTGATTCATTTCCCGTATTTGAAAGCGTCACTTTTAGTTCGTTTAAGTCCTGAAGAAAATCTACTTTACTTATCTCACCAAATAACTTGCTTCTTTTTACTTCGATGTGAAAGTTTGGTATTGCCATAACAAACGTATAAATATTTGGAGCTGATGGCTCACTAGGATTGATCCATAGCAAGTAGTTCTTTCCTTTTATTTCTGGTGGTAGTGCTGTTTGGGGCATCCATGAATAATTGAACAATTTCACTCCATCTAAAAATGAAAAGTTAATTACGTCTATCCAACTTCTTGGATCTATGTAAGTAAGAGAATCTTTTATATTCACAACGTAAGTTCCATTAGATATTTCTTTTATTACATCTGTTGAGTTTAGTTGAATTAAAACGTTAATTACAAGTGCTCCTCTTAGCTTATCTACAATACCACTGTTGTTAACATCGCAAAGTACATATGCGTCGTTGTCAATGTAGGTATGATTGATTATTTCATATCTTATTTTGTTTGGATTGTTTGTAAAGAGAAGCAATAGCTCATTCACACTAACCTGTTCTTCTCTTATTATTTCGTCTGTTACATTTTTATTCGATATTAGACTTTTTCCATATATGTCGAAGGGATGCATCCTTAAACTAACTTCAACAAGGCCTGAGTTAAGAAAGTTTACATTAAAATTCATACCTATCCAATAGTTTATTTGGCCGTCAACGCTTATTTTTAGGTAAGTGGCTAATAAGAGAAAAGCAAGAAAGACAACAGCGGTCTTTTTAATTCCACTCATCCACTTATCAACCTCGTACTAAATTCCATATACTTTAGACTTAGATAACTAGAAATACAAAACGAATCTATAGTTGATCCGTAGTATTTTTTCTCTTCAATGTTAAATTTAATGTGGTTCTCTGATAAGTCTCCAACTTTTGCGACTAATCCTTCCAACATTTCAACGTCTATCCACCCGAAGTTTCTCACGTACATTTGAGGCCATGCATGGCCTCCCCAATTGTTGGAAAGAATAGGGCCTTGATCTGTAAAGTTTATGTACATTTTTTCGTTATGTTCCATTAACAGGAGACCGTGAGCTACTCTTGAGGGTATTCCTAAAGTTCTGCTTAAAGTTACGAATACGTCTGCAACTTCTTCGCAATCTCCATAAACTACGTATTTCCCGTTAAGATAGAGAATTGCTCTTTCTCCTCCAATTCTTGGAACGATGTTGTAGTTCAGATGATCTATTATCCAATTTGCTATATTCTTTGCAACATCTGTGGGTGTCCTTGCATTAGCTGAAAGTTTGTTTGCGATCTTTACATAAGTTTCATTCCCCACTGGCCAGTACATCTTTTCGCCTGTAAGATTCAATATTTGCTCTTGAGTATACCATGGCAAATCATTTCCAAACGTTAACTTGTACCTTTCCACTATTACTTTAAATGTTAAGTTAATCCAGATTTCTTCACCTGGATTTAAAGTTACGTTATACACTAAAATTGGACTCCCATCTTCATCGAAAAAGATGTAGTTAAACTTAGACGACGTACTTAAAAGAAAGGACCATTGGTTAGTAGTATTCATGGGGACTGATACATAAACAATGTCGCTAACATTTCTAATTAGTTCGTTTTGAAGCAAAAAACTTTCATTTAGAATATAAGTGTAGTTTGTTTTTAAATCATATGAGACATTTTGACTAGTTGTACTTTCGCTTGGATTGTAAAAAATGGGGATAAAGGTCAAAGTATAACCCAGTGCAACTATTATTGTGCCAAATACAAAGAGTTTATAGTTCATTTTTCTTATTTTTTATTTTTAACCTATTTAAAAGCTTTTCATTGAGTAAGCTCCTCCTATAATAAAGTCGTAAGAAGAAGCGACGCATGTTAAAAAGACGCAAACTTAGAGCCTTTAGCTGATGAAGTAGGTTGATTTATTACAAGTTTAGGTTTAGGAATAATTTAACAAAGTCTCCTATTAAGAAAGAAAGAATGGCAACACCAAAACTTATGCCTATCATTTCAACGAACCTTTTCTTAAAACTCTGTTCTTTTATTACAGACGTAAAGAAGGTAAAAACTAGTATTGTAAGTGCTGCGTTTAGTACTGTAACCGAGAAAGCAATATAGTACTCCTTGAATACAAAGTAAGGATACACTAGAACAAAGACAGTTAGTACGTAGGCGATTCCGGTATACAGAGCTGCTTTTATAGGATTACTTTCATTGCTTTCTGCTTTCTTTGATAAATACTCTGACGAAGCCATAGACAAAGAGGCCGCTATTCCTGTTATTAAACTCGCAAGTCCAATGATGCTCGAGTCTTGTAAGGTAAATGTAAGTCCAGCAATAGTTCCAGTGAGTTCAACTAGTGCATCATTCAACCCTAAAACTATGGAACTTATATAGCTAAGCCACTCTTCGTTTATTAAATCTATTAGAGCCTTTTCATGTTTTTCTTCCTCTTCAATAATTCCTTTGACTTCCGGAATACCCTTTAGTACCTTCAAATAACTTTCTTGAGCTCTTTTTTCTCCATTCTCCATGATCTTTACTGCAAACGTTAAGCCAAATACTCTAGAAATAAAACTGTACAAAATAACTTCAATTCTTCTTGGTGCTACGTCTACGTTGGTGTATTTCTTAAAGAGATTGTAATGTTTTAGTTCGTCTTCAGAGATTTTCATAAGTGTTTCTTTATTCTTTCCCTTTGCTTTATTGGATAATTTTTTATACAATATGTGCTCAGTGATTTCATTCTGTTGAAATCTGACAACAGCTTTCTTTGTTTCTTCATCTAATATTTTCTTTGAGTTATCATGAAGCATTAACTTTCCTTAAAGATTTTTGAATATAAAAGTGTTTTCCCTATCGTTTTTATAGTTCGTTAAAATATAGACTCTTTGCTTGCACAAAGATAATCCTAAGTTGAAGTTTATTTTTCATAAGCTTAGATCGCCCAACCTGAAAATAAATTTATATCCCCCCTTATTACTAACTATTCTTATGCCTTACAAGTTTAACTTTGACCTTTCTAACGTTCCAAGACAATTCTTTGAAGATTTAATTAAAGCCTCATATAAGCGTAATCTTCACAGAAGGCTAGCAGGGAGTGCAAGAACACTTGTTAAGAAGTTTAAACTTGAAGAGATAACTGGTCTAACTTTTTCTGATGCTATTTCTTTGGTTGAAGATCTAATAGAAATTTATTCTCTTAACTTACTTTATAAAGATAAGATGAAGAATAAAAACAAGAAAGCGCTATTTTTACCGCATTGTGCAAGAAAGTATATGGATTCTCGTTGTAAGGCAATTTTTGATAGTTCTCTTTCCACTTATATTTGCCAATCTTGTTCAGAAGATTGTCTTATAAATGTTGCTACACGTTTAGGTAAATCAAAGGGTTATGACGTATACGTAGTACCTGGAGGTTCGTGTATACCTGGAATCGTAAGAAGAGGTGGATATGAAGCAGTAGTTGGGGTAGCGTGTGGTATGGAACTTAAGCTCGCTGCAGAATTAATAAGAAATTTTAACATTCCTGGACAAGCCGTACCTCTAACAAAAAATGGTTGTGCACATACTAAATTTGATCTTGAAGAATTAGAAAAAATTCTATAGAACAATGGCAACCTATAAAGTCAAAAGTGAAGAAATTGGAAGTTCCTAACTTTAGTCAGGAGAAGGTATCGCAGTGTGCTTGTACCAATTTTAGTTAACTAATTCTTTTAACAAATTTTGAATTCTATTAAATTGGATAAATGTTCTTTTTTGTTCTTAAAAAAGTAAGTTAGCTCCTTAATTGAAGCCTTTAAGCTAGTAGGAACATGACAACTGCTACAAATAATCCTGAGTCTAACTAAACTTGCAAAATTAAAAATAATGGCTTAGAACCTTTTTAACCTTTCGACAAAACTATTTTAGCTTCGCAGGATTCCTGAACTTCCAAAACCCATCTTTCGTTTTCAACATAGATCAAGAAGCTCCCTTCTTCAAAGTTAACAACTTTAAATACGTTAGCTTCAACTGGAAGCGCAACTTTAGCTTGTACCTTTTTAGGTACCTTTAAATAGAAGCTGAAAGAATCTTCTCCTTTGTTCCAGGCAACTACTATTCTTCCACGAGGAGATGGAATTTCTCCTTTTACGTCGTTCAACTCTAAGCATTTTGGTTCAATCAACAATTTCTTGTCTTCTAATTGTAGTACGTCAACTCCAGTAAATAACTTCGATAAAAAGTATAAAGGCCCTGAAGACCAGCCATGGCAGTAGCTTCTTGTAGTTTTGAAAGTTTCCCAACAAGTTCCAGGACCATTATGAAGCATATAGCTCCAATTTTCTCTTATCTCTTTTACTACTTTTTCATAGTAGCCAAGCTTCATTAGAGCTTCAAGAACAAAGAACATTCCATAAGGACTACCTGGCTTAATCCAATCTTCAGGAAAGTCTAGCAGTTTCTTCTTCAGAATGTCCATTTGTTCTTCTGTAGCGCAGTCATAACTTACTGCTAGTGCATTTGTTGCAACGCTTACAGTTTTTGACCTACTTCCGTCTTCGTGGATGCTGTCTATGAATCCTCCTCTGCTCTCGTCCCAGAGCTTCGAAGTTACTGCGTTTCTTATTGCGTTTGAAAGCTCTAAAAATTTTTCAGCATTGTCGTAATCACCAAGAATTTTAGCAAGCCTTGCGCCTCTTCTATAAGCTTCAACAGTAAGGATGTTCAAGTGTGTTACTGTGCCCTTATTTGGAGTGTCCATCGGCGCCCAGTCCAGCATGTTCCAGGCTTCTATTGAAAGTAGACTTTCTTTGTTTAGAAAGTTCTTTAAGTTATTAAGAGTTGTAACTACGTAAGGATAAATTTCTTTTAAGAACTTTTCGTCCTTAGTGTAGGAAAAGTATTCCTCAACAGCTAAAATCCAAAGCAGGCTCCACGTCGTTAGAATGTTCTGCCATCCACTAGGAACTTGAGATTCTGGCAGCGGCGACCTATAAAGTGATTTTGCTGTAAGCATTAGGCTCCTTTTCGTTAGTTTTGTATCTCCAAACACATAATAGTTAACTAAAGCTTCAACCCTAGCATCACCAACCCACAATGTTTGTTCGTAGGTAGGGCAATCCATATACGTATCGTCCATACAAAGTTTTAAAGTTTTTGCAGACATTTCCCATACTTGATTTAATGTTTCATCTGATGAAATAAAGCTTCCTTTTTGAACTACTGGAAATGTACTTAATTCGCAGTAAATTTTTCTAATCTTAATTGGCTCATCCAAATTTCTTATTGTTAGTGTAGCATACCTAAAGCCCCTCTTTACTATGCTCTTATATTCTTGAAAACCCTCTCTAGTAACATACCGCAGAACGTTGTTTAATCCTTCCGTAAATTTTGGTTCGTATTTGTCATCTATAGCTTCAAAAAAGTTCCAGTCTAGTATTACACTTTTGTTTGTCTCAACCTCGAAGCTTATATAACCAAATACTTCTCCTCCAAAATCTAGTAAGAGCTCAACGTCTTCTCCTGTAGGTTTAATGACTGCAAATTCCTCACTGAGAGATGTAAGTGCTTCTTCGTTTTCAATTTGAACTTCTTCGTTAACAATAACTCTGCGAGAAGTAATGGCATAAACTTGGTGGTTACTAAAGTCGAGTTCTTTTACTTCCTTTAAGAATCGTTTTACCCTAAGAAGCTCTTCTTCGAATTTACAACTCCAAGCGTAAGTAAACTCTTCAGTTTCGTTTTCTTCAAATGGTCCAATTGTTGCCCAAGGATATTCTTTTGATAATGGCGCTCTAAACTTAACTTCGCTTTCCGTTTCAAGCAAAATAGAAGAGCCCCAATCATGGTATTGCCCCGAAACGTTGATTAAAACTAAGTTTTCTCCTCGTTTGATTTTTATGGTATATTCGTTATTTTTTCTTTCGCAATCTTCTCCATTAATTCTTACTTCTCCCTGGGGACTTACCCATCTAGGATGAACAAATATTAACTTAGCAGTTTGTTCTGTACTTGAGCTTACAACGGTGGCTAATATTGCTTTAAATCCCTTTGGGTTTGCATCTAGCCTCTTGGGTAGTAGGTTGTTCCTTAAGTCAACATACCATGAAACTTTAGGTGCTCTTATGCTACATGCCTTGATTATCCTTTTTGGAGGAACTTGAACTTTAGCTGGAAACGGAATATCTCTTGGAATTAGGCTTTTCCATGGTTCAATTCCAACATTGCCAATAACTTTGGCGTTTTCCCAACTTGAGTCATCAAATTCCTTTAAAAACCAGCTAGGGTCTTCTCTGGCATCAACTTCTTCTACCCATGCTTGTTGGCAACTAATCCTTGGAACATTTCTTCTATACGCCTTAGAAATTTTCATCTTCCAGCTGTCATCTGTCCCTATAATCTCAAAACTTCCATCTTTCTTTTTCACTTCTATTTGTGCTAAAAGACCAGCCCTCCCAAGCAAATATTGAAAAGTTGAAATTCCATAGTGTTGCGCTAGTATTGCAACAACATTTTCTCCTTCAGCTAGGTAGTTAGTTATATCGTAGCTGTCATAGCTCAATTCAAATGGCCAACTTCTAATCGGACCTACTCCTATACGCATGCCATTTATAAAAAGAACATACTTGCTATCTGCAGTTATCTTTATTTCAACTTTCTGAACATCATTTTTCGATAGGTGAAACTTTTTTCTTGCGTAAACATATTCGTTTTTTGGATTTTCTTCGTAGCTAGTCCATATCCATTTTCCTACCCATTGCGTCTGCGAAACTTCATCTTTCATGCGGTTATCATTTTAAAGTATTCTTACATATATTTAAAGTTTTCATAGATTAGTTAGTCGTAGTCAATAGTTTCAAAATAGATAGACTTAAGTAGAATGAGACTGGTTAAAACATTGATGCTTAAGTAGAACTAAAACAATGAACGTGAAGTACTGCAAAAACTTTCAGATTGTAGTTTTCTCTAAGTTTGAAGTTCTTCGATGAGCTTATGAAACTTAAAGTGCGTTTACCCTGATAGAAGCTGATGAGTCTCAAGAGCTATGTAAGTCTATTTAAAATAACGTAACCCAGAATCCTAATAAAGAAGCTTTAAATAAGTCCAGTACAAAATTGTTTTTGGAGAAGTTCTTATGAACTTTAAAAAAGTATTAAGGGCAATAAGTGTGGTTGGACCTGCTGTTCTCGTATCCGTAGAGCTCTTTGATCCTGCAAGTATAGTTACAGCTACAGCTGCTGGCGCTTCTTTTGGTTTCGATGTTCTTTGGGCTGCATTTTACTCTGGCCTTATGCTAGTAGTCGTACAAGAAATTAGCGCAAGACTTGGAGTTGTAACTGGCAAAACGTTAGCGGAAAATATACATGAAAGGTTTGGGAAGTTTTATTCGTTTATTCTTTTTTTACCATCTCTTTTTTTGGACCTTGCAACTTTAACTGCTGAAATTATGGGGCTAAGTTTAGCAATATCTTTTGTTTTAAGTGTTCCTTACTACGTTGCTACAATAGCTTCTGTTGTAGTTACAATAATTCTAGTTATTTTTGGGTCTTACGATACTATAGAAAAGGTTGTAATGTTTTTAGTAACTATTATCTTTTTTTCTTATTTTTATCTTCTCTTCAAGTTAGACATTCCATTACTAACTATCATTAAAAGTTCGTTTTTTCCTTCTTTAAATGAAGAATCTTTCTATTATGCTGAAGCTGTACTCGGAGCTTCAATCATGCCAACTTATGTTATATTGCATAGCGGGTTAGTATACGAAAAGGGCTGGATCCATCATCATCATAAGGGTATAGAGGACTTAACTAGAAAAGAAAAAGACTACGTAGTAAATGAACGAGTAGACTCTGTTTTTAGTCTCCTTACTGGAACTTTACTAAACGTAGCAATAATAGCTTGTGCAGCGGCTACCTTAAATAAAGGAAGAAATGTAAGTGAATTCTTAGACGTTGCTTTTCCATTCTATAGCGCGTTAGGTAATATTGGTCTTTTACTGTTCGTGGTAGCATTTGCATCTGCTGGCATTTCAGCAACCATTACTGTTGGCTTAGCTAGTGTTTACAATACCTTTGGCTTTCTAGGATTAGAGAAAAGAATGAACGATAAAAAGTTTAAATTAGCATTAATTGTTTGGTTAATTATAGCTAGTATTGCTTCATTTTTATCAAATAAGATTCAAATTATTGTTCTTTCCCAATACTTAAACGGAGTCTTGTTGCCCCTTGTAGTGATTCCGCTATTAATAATCACTCGAGATGAAAAAGTAATGGGAAAATACAAATTAGGAAGATTTGCAACGCTTTTAGCTTTAGTTATAATAATGACTACAACTTTACTTTTTGTTGTGCCTCTTCTTCACTAGATAACACTTCGGAAGAAGCTGTAACTCATTAACAAACACAGTGAGTTTTTTGGATTTAAAGGTCTACAATGTAAACTTATGAGTTACGCTAATTACTTAAAGTATTTTAATGCTAGTAGCAGGATAAAAGTTTGTTAGTAGGCATGTAACATTCAGATATCTAAAAGTAAAGGTAGTACGCAATGCATTTCTCTTTTTTATGCACGTACTCTCTAAGAACTCTAAACTATGTTCAAACTCCTACTTTTTCTAAAGCTAAACTCTTCATCTAATGTCGTGAAAAAGCTTAAAATCTAAGAAATCGTTCTTTATGGGAACATGAAAAGCAAAAAGAAGGATGAAACTTTCGTAAGATTTAGCGCCACTGTTCCCCCTTCTTTGCTTGAAGATTTCGATAAGCTAGTAAAAAGCCTAAAACTGGATAGATCAAAGGGAATTCAAATTGCTATGAGAAACTTCATAACTGAAGAAAGCTGGAGGAGTCTTGAACCAGGTAACTATGCTGGGGTAGTTCTAATAACTTATAACCATGAAACTCCTGGAATAGAAGAGAAGCTTACAGACCTTCAGCATCTCTTTCTTAGCTTAATAGCGGCAAATGTTCATGTTCATCTTACTACAGAAGATTGCATGGAAGCCATAATAGTTAAAGGCGAGGGGAAAAAGATAAAGCATCTTTCGGAATCAATTTCTTCTGTTAGAGGAATAAAGCAAGTTAAGGTTTCTGTAATGAAAATGCCATAGGTGAAATCAAATGTACGAAAAAAGAACTATACTTTTTAAGAATGGAAAAATTTATACGATTGATCAGTCAAAACTTCCAGAAGAAGAAAAATGGATTGAATTAAAAGATTACAAAGAAGTAGCTGATGCTATAAAATCTATGAAGATAAGGGGTGCGCCAATAATAGGCGTTGCATGTGCTTTTGCAATTGCGATAGAAGCTAACAAATTAAGGTCAAACAACATAAAAAATTCACTCAAAAGAATAGAGGCAGTTGCCAGCTACTTAAAGAGTACCCGCCCAACTGGAAGAAACTTATTTTGGGCAGTTGATAAGGTACTAGAGGCTTCAAGAAATTCAAAAGACGTTAATTCTCTTAAGAGGAATGTAGTACGCGTTGCTAAAGAAATCGCCGAGAAAGATATATCAACTAACAAAGCACTCGTAGAGTATGGTGCAAAGTTAATTAAGGATGGAGATGTAATTTTAACACACTGCAACAGTGGAAGACTTGCTACGGTTGCTTACGGCACAGCTCTTGGCTCGATAATAAGAGCTTGGAAGTCTGGAAAACAGTTTAAACTTTTTATTACTGAAACTAGACCTTTACTACAAGGTGCTAGGCTAACAGCGTGGGAATTAAGAAAAGAAAAGATTCCATTTCATTTAATAACTGATAATATGGTTGCGTTTGTTATGAAGAGAGAAAAGATAAACAAAGTGTTTGTTGGAGCTGATAGAGTATGGAGTGATGGCAGTGTAGCTAACAAGATTGGAACCTACAGCATAGCAATAATTTCAAAAGC
>JAAOZO010000089.1 GCA_011605715.1 Nitrososphaerota archaeon
AAAAGAGGGGAGCAAACCTCCAAAGCATGGAATGATATTTCAGCATCCATTAGTTCACAATGCGCCGAGGAAGCTAAGAGGCAAGGTAGCTAGAACGTTGGCTAGCAAGATTGTAATGGCTGCGAGGTTTGATGCATTTTCGGGAGTTGATTCTAGCCAAAAATTAAAGTCCGAACTAAAAGAGAAACTGAAAAAAATTGGAGTAAAGATGGAGGTGTAGCATAATGAGGGAGATTTTCAAGAACGTTTTTGAGGAAAATGAAAAAATTCTTACTCTTAACTTAGTTCCAGGATTTTCTGTCTATGGCGAGGAACTAATTAAAGTAGAATCAAAAGAGTACAGAGTTTGGGATCCCTATAGGAGTAAGATTTCAGCTGCTATAAAGAAAGGCTTGAAAAACTTTCCAATAAAAGAGGACTCGAAGATACTTTACTTGGGGGCAGCAAACGGGACAACAGTTAGTCACGTCTCCGATGTAGCTAAAGATGGCGCTATCTACGCCGTTGAGGTTGCTTTCAGACCAATGAGAGACTTAGTTGAGAAAGTTGCAAAAAGAAGAACAAACGTAATACCAATACTTGCAGATGCAAGAAAGCCGTTTAGCTATTGCTACCTAGTAGAAAGTGTTGATTTAATTTACGCTGATGTTGCACAACCAGACCAAACAGATATAGTTTACAGCAATGCCCTTGCCTATCTAAAGCCTGGAGGAATAGCATGCGTAGCAGTAAAGGCAAGCAGCATAGACTCAACAAAGGATCCTCACGTAGTAGTAGACGAAGAAATTAAAAAGATGGAAAAGCTTGGCTTTAAGTTAATGGAAAGAGTAGACCTAGAACCATTTGACAGGGCTCATGAAATGGTAGTTTGTAGGTGGAGATAGTTGATAGCTTCGGGAAGTGATGAAGCTGGAAGAGGAAGTATAATAGGACCACTTGTTGTGGCTACAGTAGTGCTAAACCAAGAGGACGAAGAAAAATTTAAAGAAATTGGTGTAAAAGACTCAAAGAAGCTATCTCCAAAAAGGAGAGAGGTTCTTAGCAAGATAATAAAAAAGAACTGTGTGAGCTATAAAGTTTCTTACCTAAAACCAAAAGTTATAGATTCCTACGTATGGAAAAGGATAAAAATGAAAACACTGAACTACCTAGAAGCTAAGGTAATTTCCAAGCATATAACGCAACTAGCTCCAGATGTAGCTTACGTTGATTCTCCATACTCAAAGCCTGAAACTTTTAGAGTCATGATAGAAAAGATCATAAGAAACAACAATATAAAAATAATTTCTGCTAACAAAGCTGAAGACAAGTGGGTGGAAGTTGCTTGCGCTTCGATTGTTGCAAAAGTCGAAAGAGACAAAGCGGTGAGAAAAATAGCAAAGAAGTACGGTTTCTTTGGAAGCGGATATCCTTCGGATAGAAGAACTAGAGAGTTTTTGAAGGAGATTATAAAAGATGGAAGGAAGTATGACTTTGTTAGGTGGAGTTGGAAAACAATAGACAAACTTAGCTTAAGGCAACTTAAGCTTCTTAAAACTTAACACTCTTCGCGACTAAAATCTGGAGGATTTATTGAAAATTCTTTCTATAGTTAAAACTCATGCTTTCTTGCTGATTAAGTTAAACTTTTAAGATTTTGTTAAGTTCATCCTGAGATATAAGTCCTCTTTGTTTCAACATTACTGCTGCTTCTCCTATGTCAAAGACTTTCCTTAATATTACATTGTTTTTAAGTAGGTTTTCTTCTCCTCCCTGAAGCCTATCGAATACAACGGCAGCTGTTTTAACAGAAGCACCATTGCTCCTTAGTTCACTTACAACCTGTAGTACGCTTGAGCCTGTAGTCATTACGTCGTCGACAACTATAAATTCTCTTGCTGAGCTTAGGTCGCCCTCTATCAGACTTTTTGTACCATAGTCTTTCTGCTTCTTTCTAACATAAATTAGAGGCCTTTCAGTAGCATAAGCAAGTGCAGTAGCTAAAGGAATGCCCGAAAGTTCAATAGTTGCAATGCCAACATCTTGAGATAGCTCTTCCTTTAGCGCTTCTTTAAGTCCGAGTACTGCAAGTTTCAACAAGCGTGGATAAGAGGGTAAAGGTCTTAAGTCAATGTAGTAGTTGCTTGAAAGTCCAGAGCTTAACTTGAAGTCACCAAATTTTATTAGTTTCTTTTCCCATATGCCTAGTAACAACTCTTCTTTGAAATTCATGACAATAGCTTTGATTCTTTATTTTAAAACCTTTCTTTCAACTTGGAGCTACTTTTATAAAAACTTCTTTTGTTCTAATATGATCTTCTTAACTTCCTCAAGAGGATTGGAAGATTCATAGATAGAACGTCCAATTATTTCGAAGTGCGCGCCATTAGCTATTGCAGAACCGTACGGTGCTCCTTGCACACCAACACCAGGACTTAAGAGAACCAGTTCATTGTTCATTGGCAAAAGTTCTTTCACCTTCTTAATCATAGCAGGCCTAGTTGCAGGAACCACAAAACCAGAGGGTTCTGCTAACAAAGACTCACTAATTATTTGCTCAACAACTTTGTCCATTATTACTGAGGCTCCTTCATTAGACATCGTAGCTAAAATGAAGAGAGCTTTGTTTTCTTCTTTAACAGTTCTTGACAACCCATCTAAAGATCCTTTGAAACCCATAAAACCGTGGGCAATTACAGCGTCAAACCCATTCTTGAACAGTATTCTTGCAATTTTTGAGTTGGTATGACTTACGTCTGCAATTTTAGCATCGGCTATTGAAACAAGACCTCTTTCTCTTAACAAGAGAATTATTTCTTTTATTCTTTCTAATCCAAAGGATAGTATTGTAGGATAACCAAATTTTACGCCTACTAAGTAAGGCGCAACTAGATCTAAAAGATTCTTTCCTCTTTCATAATCTTCTATGCTATCTAGGTCGAAAGCCAAAATTATCTTTGAAGAGGTTTCTTTCGATTTATGCAACATCTTACTTACTACTTCATTCATTTTTTTCTACGCATAGCAAGCAAAAACATTATAAAAAAGTATTGCTACTTCCAAGCGAAACAAGAAATAGGAGTTACTTTTCAACTATCGTCTTTCTCTATGATGTCTATAACTTTTATTAGCTCGTGCAAACTATCTATGACAAAGTTTACTTCATATTTCTCGTTTCCTATTAAGCTTCCTTTTCGTCTTAGCAAAACTGAGTACCCACAAATTTTTAAGAAACTTAAGTCGAACTTGGAGTCTCCAACTCCAAGAACTTCCTTTGGTTTTATATTGGCTTTTTCAAGAATTTTTAGTAGGGCTTCACTTTTTTTATTTAGGTCGACAGTAGCAATACCAACTCCAGTACTTCGACCTTTTTCATCGAATAAAATTTCATTAGCAATAAAGAAGTCAACACCGAGTTCCTTCGAAACTTTTTCAGCCAACAAGCTTATGCCACTACTGACGATTGCCACCAGTTTACCTCTTCTTTTAATTTCAGTTACAACTTCTCTTGCTCCCTCATTTAGAGGAATCTTACTAAACACATAGTTGAAGACATTTTTGGAAATGCCCTTGGGCCATAAACTAAGGTCATGAGCAACGAATTGTTCATAGTTTATCTTTCCATCTACATAAAGTTTTAGGCCTTCGTCACTTTTTTCCTCAGTTCCAAAAAACTCATGAACCTTTCTCCAACTGCTTTTTTCTTCTACCAAAGTACCATCCAAATCAAAAGCAACCAACTTTATCTTAGGCATGCTTCTTTTTCACTAGTAAAGTGTTTTAATAATTTTTCTCGCCGCCAAATAAACTTTTTTGTGTAACTTCTTTTGTTCCTACTTCTTTCACTTGCCCCCCAACTTGAGATTTTATCTTATACGCTAATTTTGCACCTATTCCAGGAACTTTAACAAGATCGTCAAACGGAGTTTTAGCGATATCTTCTCTACTTCTTATGCCAAGTTTATATAGATTTCTAGCCCTCACTCTTCCAATGCCTTCTAGGCTTACTAAGTCCAACAGCTCACTCTTTACTCCATATTTTACTCTTGTACTCAGTACCTCAAAGTTCTTGACGAGCTCTGGATACTTCGACCACTTTGCAATCTCAGAAGCTGCGAAGAGAAGCCACGTAGCCTTTTCGTTTAAAGCATACAAGTCGCCGGGCTCAAGGTCTAATTCTTCGTAAATTTTATCTAAAGGGTATTCGTTTATCCACATCTCGATTGCTCTAATTGTTTTCAGTTGGTCTTGAATTGAAGACTCCGTTTCTAAGAAGTAAAGTTCATCGTAATGCTCACTTATAAAACTATCAATCCATGGTAAATCCTTTCTAGTAGATGAAAGAAGAGGATGCATGTCTGGAGTAGAAACTACAATTTGTAAGAGCGTAATTTCAGAAACTTTTCTTGGAAGGGAAGAAAGCTTATCCAATATTGAGAAGGCAGTTTCTGGAAGCACGTAAAGTTCAGCAATTCTTCTTCCTAGGGGAGTCGCCTTTATTCCATTTGAAAGAACAACTGCGCCATTCTTCATTAGGTAGTCTAAGGATTGCATTACTTTGTATTTAATTAGTTGTGGAGTTGTTTGTTTTGCTAGAAAAGTCTTCTCAAACACCTCTTCAAGCTCAACTTCATCTGAAGCTAGCCCAACAACTATAGTTGAAAGAACAGCAGAAGAAAGATAGCTGGACAATGTAAGGTTTGACCTTATTGGCTCAGGCTTTGCCCTAATGTAGTTATCTACAAAATATTCGATATCTTCCTGCTTTCTAGCATATATCAAAGAATAACCAACATCATCAAACTGAGGTCTTCCAGCTCTACCTGCCATTTGCTTATATTCTAAAATAGGTATTTGCTGGTACCCAACTTCTTGGGAGTATCTTTCTAAAGAAGTTACACAAACATACCTAGCAGGTAGGTTAACTCCAGCAGCCAGAGTTGGAGTTGCAACTAAAATCTTGATGTAGTGCTTCTTAAAAGCTTCTTCAATTTTTCTCCTCTGAAATGAGGTAAGCCCAGCATGATGGAATGCAGCACCTTTCTTCACCAAGTTGGCAAGCTCAGAACCTACTGGAGTTAAATCTTCAATCGAGAGAAGCTCAGAAGAAATTTTTTCGAGAATTGCTTTTTCATTTTTGCTTAAAGCTAACGACGACACTGGGGAAAGCTTCCTAGCTAGGGCTACTGCTCTTTTTCGCGTTGGAACAAAAAAGAGAATTTGACCTCGGTTGTCTTTTATTGCATGATTTGCTAAATCTTGAAGTTCATCTCCAAAGACGTTGCTAACTTGAATGGTTTCATCCTCAAGAACAATACTGTTGGAGAAGAACACCCCTTCCTTAAGAGGAACTGGCCTCCAGTCACTTTGAACTAGTTTTGCATTAAGCCACTCAGCAATTTTTTTGGCATTTGTTACCGTTGCGCTTAAAGCAATGTTCTGAGAATTAGGAGAAATCTCTTTCAGCCAAGTTAAGATCATTTCAACAACAGGGCCGCGATCTGCAGAACCTATTAAATGAATTTCATCGAACGTTAATAAGGATATATTCTTTAACCAAGAGGGCTTATGTCTAATCAAAGAATCCATTTTTTCATAAGTTGCAATTATTACGTCAAACTTTCTAAGCTCTTCTCCAGTTGAATAAAAATCACTAGTACTTATTCCAACCTTTATTTTTGAACCATCCTTCTTTTTTATTTTTAGAGTGGAATTAAATTCTTCAAACTTTTCATTTGCAAGTGCCTTCAACGGCACTAAGTAAACAATTTTTCCTTCGTTGTTGTAAACTTTATTAGCAGCTGCTATGATTGGAACTAAAGTTTTTCCAGATGCAGTGGGTGCAGAAATTAAAAGATTCTGTCCCTCCAACAAGCCACTCTTAACTGACTGTTCTTGAACAGGATAGAGTGTGCTAAAGCCAAGTTCTCTTAATGAAGCTTTTACCTCTTCTGGTATTTCAAGGTCTTCTACTCTCAAAAATTTCACCTAACTCTTTTCAGCGATTTGTCGTCAGGAGAGTAAAATACACCATCTCTTAAAAGCTGATTTATCAAACGTCTAGCGTCGTTTTTGTCTATTCCTTTTTCTTCGCACCTCTTTAGAACTTCTTCTATCGAGGCAGAACCAAATTCACTTTCAAGCTGGTCACAGATTGACATTATTGTGGACATTTTTTCTCTTGTTGAGCGAGGTTTACCAGTTATGGCATCCACGTCTATTTGTCCTGTTTCCATGTCAATTCCAACTTGCTCCATCGAAATCCTATACAACCTTATTGCTACCTCAGCATCCTCTTTTAGAACTTCATCCCTAAGCATCAACTTAGCTCTTGCCTCACTCAGCCTTATAAGAGACTCTAGTTGCCTTGGAGTTATTTGAAGTGAAGTGCTTGAGCTCGCGCTTCTTAAAGAGAGGAAATATGCCTTAATTGTTGCTTCTGCTTCTTTGCTAAGCTTTGGCTCAATTGTTTTTGCATAGGCAATGAACTTCCTCAAGTAGTTGATATCAAAGATTTCTTCTTCTAATACTTCTTCGTAACGATGCTGCGCTAAAATATGAGTGACAAGTTCTTCATCAGCCGATGGATTTGGAACGTCTCTCAGTATGAAATAAAGGTCGAATCTTGAAAGTATCGTGCTTGATAAGCTTACGTTGTCGTAAAAACTTCTATTTGGGTCGTAACGTCCTAGTTGAGGATTGGCGGCAGCTAAAACTGCAGTCCTAGCATTCAGAGTAGCTACTATTCCTCCCTTTGCAATACTACATGTTTGCTGCTCTAAAGCTTCATGAATTGCTACTCGATCTTCTTCTCTCATCTTTTCAAATTCATCGATAGCTGCTAAGCCCTTATCGGCAAGCACTAAGGCTCCAGCTTCTAGCATAAATGTACCACTTTCATCCCTTACTGCCGCTGCCGTAAGTCCAGCTGCTGTAGCACCTCTACCAGAAGTGTATAAACCACGTGGTGCAATTCTTTGAGCGTACTTCAATAGTTGTGACTTTCCGGTTCCGGGATCTCCAACAAGTAGAATGTTTATGTCG
>JAAOZO010000226.1 GCA_011605715.1 Nitrososphaerota archaeon
ATATAAGCCTAGAAGAACATTTGCTGATAAAAGACGCCCTCTGCTCTTTGAGGCACTAACTAATGCTTTAATTCCTCTGATTAAAGGAGTTGGATTAAAAATCAGTGGGAGAATCATAGCAGATAACGACAGTCCTATGATAAGTGAAACATAGAAATAAACTAAAGACCTATACTGAAGAGTCCAATAGCCCCAACCAGTCGCCCACTTACTTTCAATAGGCCACAAGTTAAAGCGGGTAATGAAATGAGTGCCAAAAATGTAAAGGGATATTGATGCTAAAAACTGAATAAAAGCTACATTCTCTGGAAGTAAAAGACCAACTACATAATACGAGAGATCTGTTGGAACAATAAATCCAGCACCAGGTAGAAGATAATCGAGATACGGAGTAAAGTCAAAAAAGAAAGAAGGTGAACCATAAGCATAAGTACCACATATCATCAAAGCACCTATTAAAAATGGAACAAACTTAGTAGTAAAGTGAAATATTGCACCAAAAAGAGCCGACAAAAACAAGACTCGGATAAACTCCGGATTTCTTTCAGACAAGCTTTCTACAAGAGCTACCTGTGCCCTCGCAAAAGGAAATTCCATTTTTTCTTCAACAACAAAGACTTCATAAGTAAGATACCCTAAAATTAAGTCATTGATTACACTGAGAAATAGAAAAGTTAACGAAATTAATATTGGAAAGACCCAAGAATTATGTAAAAAGACAAAATTGCTAGTTAAGATTTTTTGCCAACTACTTTTGCTAGGAACCCACCATGAAGGGATATATTTCTCTATACTAAGTAGCTCTGAAGCTTCACTATAAGCAAAGTATGTGTTTTTTATAAGGTTTATGAAGAAGAGAGAATACGCAAAGGATACTGGATAAAAAATCATAAACATAAATAATTCGCTTTTCGAAAGTTTAGCTCTAAGTAAGTTCGCAATTTCAGAGAAGAAAAGTATTGGAATCCATGCAGAAAGCAAGAAAAAGGAATTAGAGATTAAGTAGTAGTACATTACTACTGGTTGTACAATAAATACTAGAAATAGGAACCCAAGTAATACCCTTAAAGTTAATCCTCGAGTAATTTTATGTTCTTCTTTACTCATGACTTTCACCCCATTAAGTACCTTGAGAGTACTTAATTCTATCTTCTGGAGAAAGGCCTCTCCAGACTATAATTTGTTTTCTTAACGCATCCATAACAAGTACGGCCGTAGTTTTCCATGCCTGCGAATATCCAGAGACTCTTCTTAAAGTTACACTAAACGAGTATTGCGAACTCAACCTTTGCTTTATTGCTTCTATAATTATGTTACTTTTTATCCCCATATCGTAAGGAGCGAACCTTGAAGAAGCTACAAGTGTAATAGTATAAGTATCGTCAACTTGTTTCTCTAATAAATTAACTTCTTCTACGTAAAAACTTCCATATCTTCCTGCTGAAGATAGCAGAAATTCTTTCATAAAAAATAGAAAACCTTTAGCTTCATCTTTTGAACTTAGTACTAATGGTAAACCAACTTTCCAAGTATCCGTTGTTGGCCCCTTTTCTATTTTAGTCCATCTTGTTGCTAAGGAAGGAATAACCAATCGCCCAGCTAGAGATGCAGGGTATGCTACTGATAACAAAACGATAACTATACTGAGAACTACAACTAACACAACTGAATAAGAAGAAAAGTTTGGATATAGATTTTTTGGATACATCCCTACTTTTATCAAGACATCTGTAGCTATTATGCCACCAAGGTATCCTAGAAAGATTGCAGGAATCGAATAAGCTAGAGCTTCAACGACGAATGAAGCTATAACATGAATTGGCGCCATACCTACAGCATTATATATCATTATTTCTCTTTTTCTTTCGTATACTGATGCTAACATAACGTCAAGTATTGTTGCAGAAGATATAACCATTGGAATTAGCAAGTAACCGGCTCCTTCAACACTGATCCATTGCCTACTAAGTATAGCTTCTGAATACTTCTTTTCTCCACCATTAACGTATACTGGATAAGTTACGACATAAGGCAAGAAATTAACTAAACTTTTTAATTGAGGTTCATCAGTAGTACTTATAGCTATATTTGAAACACAATCTGGAAAAGCAATTTCTCTGTACAAAGAAAATGGAACTATTAGAACATTTTTTAAGTGCAAATGAGAAGGAAACGTAATAGGAGAAGTTGGATCTAGAGGCATTATACTTTCACCATCCGGATTTGTTACATTTTCAAAACGATCATCTATTATACCAACTACATTTAGAGTTATTCCCCAGAGAGTTATAGTTGAGTTTACGCTTATTGAGCTATTAGTTTCACTTGATAAAGAATTGGCTAACGACTGAGATATGATAACTGAGAACACATCACTTCTATTGAACCACCTTCCGGAAATCATAAACTTATCTATTTTTGAAATGTTTTTTTCATCTGAAGATAATGCGAGAATTGAATACACTTGTGTTACTAATTTCTTTGTTAATGGAATATAAGTTAGCACGGAAACTCCTTCTTCAGCTAAGGCGACACTTGGTGGAGGTGGTGGGGGATACAAGAACGCACGAGCACTTACATAAGCTTTACCTATTAAGTAGAACTTCAGTGAGTCATAAACATATCTATTTACTGGAGTCCATGGATATTTTCTTATTTCTATGCCTTTGTAACTTGAAGTAGCATTAACTTTTTGCGAAAGTAATACTGGAGCCATTGTAACTGACGCTAAAGATATTGTGGCAAATACTATAGTCAGTATAGAAACGGTAACTAATATAGTTCTAAACTTTCTTTTTCCCAAATTACCAATCGCTAAATTTACAGTAGAGGATATAAAACCAGATTCACTTACCTCTAGAAAGTGCTTTCCCACTGATTTCTCTCTTAATTCTTTTGCACTACTATAAGCCTCACTTACAATATCAACAATTAGAAAAAGAACTACTAGCATAGTTGATATCGATAAAAGAGTTAACGGCCAGCTTGTTGCAACAACATAAGCAGGATGAAATATAGAAAGTAAAAAGTTCATAAGTGCCAAAACTAAAAGCACTATAACTAGGCTTTTTATCCCTTCATAAGAAAAAATCAATCGTTCAACAAAAAATGAGAAAATAAGAGAAATCAGAAAGAATACACTCAAAGAAACTATGACTTGTCCAACAAGACCCATTGTTGACCAATACCATTGTAATGCAGAAGCCCACCCAAGTAAAGAAGAACCAAAAACTTTTAGAGGATTGCTTTCTTTTGTTAAATTATATAACTCAGAGGAGAGAGTAGCATAATATTCAGTTAGAGGCATGGTAGCAAATCTACTTTTTAATTTCTGGTATCTTGAGTCAGTCAATGGGTATATACTATTAAGAATATCCATAGGTGATACAATTACTTGATCGCCTTGATTTAGAGTAAATCCTTTTCCAGTTGGATACTCATAAGAAGCATTGTTTATTACTGCACTCGGAAGACCTGAACCAACAGAAAGAATAAGTTCGGAAGGAATATTTGGTTGAACAAAAGCCATAAAGAATGTATCTAGAGCCATTACATTTTGTCGAATTGCACCACTATGAGCTTGAGCATTATTTACAATTGAAACTGAAAAACTTATAAAATCAGTAGGTTGGAAAGATAAAGGTACAAATATACTTGCACATGGAAATATTGCAACTAGCTTTGTATATGGGTTTGCAGTTAGTGAAAAAGCTTTCCCTCCAGGAGCCGCCCAAACTCCGACATCTGTTGTCCATGTGACTCTTCCCCTAGGATCTACAGCGAAAACTTCCACAGAACCGGAAGTAAATGGCTTTAGACCATGAATAGCCAGAGTACCATAATCGCTTACTTTTGAAATAATTTGCAAACCACCAATTGTTACATAAGCTAATAACTCATCCTTAAGTTCAGGATGTTCAGAAAAGTTTATAAGGTCATAATAAGAGGTGAGCATGTTGTATGTAGTAACATTTATGTTTAAAGTTACATAACCCCAATCATCTTTAAATCTAGCTGGCGAAGTGATCAATTTTATCCCTGGCTCGTTTAATAGAGCCCATAAAGAACAATGTATAAAATAAATTTGAGACCATAAATTAGAAAAATTAATGTTGCCATACATGTCGTAAGGTGTTCTTTGATAAAGCCTAAAAGCATTTGTAGTGTGAAAAGTAAAACCACCACCATACATAGCAAGAGTAAACGGATCAGAATCAAACCTAGTACCAATTTTATACAAGTAAGAAACTAATGTTGGATAAACAGAAGAAGGAGAGAAAAATCCGTAAGAATATGGTTCAAATGCGGGAGCTTTAGAAAGATAAACAGGGTGACTACCCAAAATTCCATCAACAAAGTCATCGCCGTAACTACTTCCTAAAATCATTTTCATCTCACTTAAATATGGACCGAAAAGCCTACTTGTTAACCAAGTATACCTTTGAGTCAGAATAGCGGGGTAAATGTAAATAT
>JAAOZO010000183.1 GCA_011605715.1 Nitrososphaerota archaeon
TATAACTCAGTTATAGAAAGAGAGTGGTGAACTCTAGTGGCAAGAGATCCAGTTTGTAAAATGGAAGTAGATGAAAGTAAAACACAGTGGAAAACAACATATGAAGGCAAAACTTACTACTTCTGTAGCGAAGATTGCCTGAAATCTTTCGAAAGTAATCCACAGAAGTATGTAGAAGAAACTCACGAACACAAGCGAGCACATCATGGCTGTTAAGCGTTAGATCATGGAGGGTTTATAGTAGCTTGGAACAAATAATAAGAAAAGTTGGAGGAATGGGATAAGTGGCTAAAGATCCTGTTTGCGGAATGTACGTTGATGAAAACAAAACTCCATTCAAGGTAGAGAGAGGTGGAATTACATATTATTTTTGCAGCCAAAATTGTTTAGATACCTTTCTGAAGCCTGAAAAAGAGCTAAGATATCTAAAAAAGATGACGACTTTTGCTTTGGGTTTAGGTAGCCTTGTAGCATTTTTTGAATATATATACCCAATTAATTTCATTTTTCCTAACTACTTATGGCTTTTTATTCTAGCAACTCCTGTTCAGTTTATAGCAGGTTGGAAATTCTACTTAGGAACAAGAGATGCCGTAAGGGCAAGACAAGCAAACATGGATAGTTTGATAGCAATTGGAACTACTGCGGCATGGCTTTATAGTACAATTTACACATTTCAAAGTTTAGGATGGATTCCTCAACTTCTTCCAAAAGTCGCTGGAAGAGGACCTGAAGTTTATTTTACTGAAGGAGGACTAATCATTGGCTTTATTCTCCTTGGTAGGACCATGGAACATATTGTTAAAGGAAAGGCTTCTGAAGCGATAAGAAAGCTACTCGACCTTCAGCCGAAGATGGCTAGAATTATAGAAGATGGTAAAGAGAAAGAAGTTCCTGTAGAAGAAGTAAAAGTTGGAGACATAGTCATTATCCGTCCTGGAGAAAGGATTCCAGTCGATGGAATAGTAATCGAAGGATACTCTTCTGTAGATCAGTCCGTTGTTACTGGCGAAAGCATTCCTGTAGAAAAGAAAGCTGGAGACGAAGTTATTGGTGCTTCTATAAACAAAACAGGCGTACTTAAGGTTAAGGCAACAAAAGTAGGCTCAGATACGACATTAGCGCAAATCGTGAAAATGGTCGAAGAGGCAATAGTTTCAAAAACTCCGATACAGAGACTAGCGGATGTTGTGGCATCATACTTTGTACCAATAGTTATAGCCATAGCAATAGGTGCTTTCGCTTTCTGGCACTTTATTGTTGGATTACCACTTGGGCTTGCTTTAACAATAATGATAGCTGTATTGATTATTGCTTGTCCATGCGCTTTAGGTATAGCCACACCATCAGCTATAATGATTGGGGCAAGCAAGGGAGCACAATATGGAGTACTGATAAAAAGCGGAGAATACCTTGAAAGGGCGCACAAGATAAAGGCAATCGTATTTGATAAGACTGGAACGCTTACAAAGGGCAAGCCTTCTGTTACAGACATAATAGCTTTAGATGAGCTAAGAGAGAATGAAATTTTAGAACTTGCGGCAATAGCTGAAAAAAGTTCTGAGCATCCTCTAGGTGAGGCTATTGTTAAGGAGGCAGAAAAGAAAGGTATTGATTCAGCATACCCAGAAGCATTTGAAGCGATACCAGGCCAGGGTATCAGGGTAACATATAAAGGAAAGGAAATTTTGCTTGGAAACAGAAAGCTGATGTCAAGTTATGGAATAAACGTGGAAAGTGTAGAAAAAGTTTTAACTAAGCTCGAAAACGATGGTAAGACAGCGATGATACTGGCAGTAAATAGGAAAACTTCAGGAGTGATAGCTGTAGCAGACACGTTAAAAGAGCACACTCTTGAAGCTATAGAGGAGCTTAAGAAAATGGGCATTGAAGTAATGATGCTGACAGGAGACAACAAGAGAACAGCGCAGGCAATAGCAAGAAAGTTGGGTATGCAAAGAGTATTTGCAGAAGTCTTACCAGGAGACAAGGCTAAAGTGATAAAAGAGCTCAAAAAAGAAGGAAAGGTTGTGGCTATGGTTGGAGACGGAATAAATGATGCACCGGCACTGGCAGCCGCAGACGTTGGCATAGCTATCGGGAGTGGTACAGACATAGCAAAAGAGACCGGAGGAATAATACTTATTAAAGACGACATAAGAGATGTAGTTGTTGGTATAGAACTAAGTAAAGCAACCATGAGGAAGATAAAGGAAAATTTATTTTGGGCTTTTTTCTACAACATTGCGCTTATTCCAGTAGCAGCAGGTATATTGTACCCTTTCTTTGGAATACTGCTAAACCCAATTCTTGCAGCGATAGCGATGGCCCTTAGTTCAACAACAGTAGTATCAAATGCCTTACTATTAAACATGTATAGACCATCCATACTAAAAAAGAGCTACGCAATGTAAAAAATGCGAGTTAAAAATGTGTTTTTTGCTTTAATGTACTTGTCGAACGAATTGACATGCATCATGAATAAAGTTAGAATGCTTTTTAAGCGTTTGTCGTTTCATTGTTCGTTTTACCTTTTTCATTCTACCTTAGGAATAATCTGTCCATTTAACGACTTTGTAAGTAATAAGCCCTATATTTGTTACGCTTACTGCTATTTGTTTAAGTCTTTTGAGCTATTTTATTATAATTGTGATTAAAGTACCTAATGAGCTTTCTTGCAACTATCCTTGCAATTCTTTCTTGAGCTTCTTTAGTTTGAGAACCTATATGA
>JAAOZO010000039.1 GCA_011605715.1 Nitrososphaerota archaeon
GCAAGCATCATTGAACCCGGAGCTCCTTCGCCTCTAAAAAGGATTGAGGCAATAAAAGAACTTTCTGAAAACAACATACCTGTTGTGCTTAGGTTTGATCCACTGCTTCCATTTTTAATAGACAATGAAGAAAATATAAGAAATATTGTTAGAACTGCTGCCAAAGCAGGAGCTAAGCACTTAGTGTCATCAACGTATAAAGCAAAGATAGACAACTTAAGCAGAATTTTATCTGCTTTTCCAACGTTGTCTGAAAAATATAGAAAGATATACCTTAAGGATGGAGAAAGAATTCATGGCTCGCGCTATGCACCTAAGAAGTATAGGGAGGCGATACTACTAAAAGTTAAAGAGGAAGCAAAAAGGAATTCTTTGACTTTTGCTACTTGCAGAGAAGGCCTTCAACATCTTAATGATAAAGAAGTTACATGCGATGGAACATCTTTAGCAAAAATTAATAGTTAAGTCTGATCTTCTTTTCTATGATTTTTCTTAAGTTTTAAAGCATTAAATAAAAGTGCAAAATAACTAAAAAAGACTTTTTGCTAAGTTAGCAGAGTGCATTTATGAATTAAACAGAACTTATGTTAAGAAGTTTTATGACGTTCTTGTACATGATTTTATCGTAAACTTTCTTTGAGAGCAAACCTTCTTCTAATAGCTGGCGAAGATACTTAAGTTGAGGAATTTCTTGGTTTGGTTGATCAAGATCTGTTCCAAAAAGAAGTTTGTCTTGAAAATCTTCCAAGAAAATAATACCAAATTCTTTATCTCTAGAAATAGCATTGTACCCGCTGTATGCTGAAAGGTCAGCATAAAGGTTTTGATAATTTTTAAGGAGCTCTACAAGTCTTCCTCCAGGAAAGATTTTTCCTGTAGGGTAGGAATTTCTTTGTTCTGGCTTAAGGTCTCCAGATATTTCAGCCCAAAATGGCTGAGAATGACCTATGAACATCAAATTTGGAAACATCTTTAGACATTTCTCTAGCCTAGGTAAGCCAACTTCATCTACTAGGCCATAGCAACTTCCAATTTGTGGACCAATATGAAACAGAACAGGTAAGTTTAGCTCTTCACAGATAGAAAATAAGTTTAAAGTTCGTTCATCATCAAAGTATATATTTGCAGTTATTTCTCCAACTCCTTTGCAACCCTCTTTTTTGTATTCTTCTAAAATGAACTCAAGGTCTCTTTTTGAGCCCATATTTAACCGAGGATCAGGATTACAAAATGGAACAACTTTGTTTTCATAGGTTTTGTAAACTTCTAGAACCTCTCTGGTAGTTACAGGTTCTATTGAACTTTCTGGACTTTCCAGAGGAAGAACAACAAGTTTGTCTATGCCTTCTTTTTCTGCTCTTTCAATTAGTTCTGGAGCTGTTATGAACCTTATGTGTGTATTTTTTATAGGATCGTAACTTAGCCAACGATAATTTAACGAACAGTGTGTATGAACGTCCACTATCATAAGCTTTAGATCTGAGAAGATTAATTTAAATTTTTCTTAAGTAACGGTTGAGCACCTTTATCTTATTTTGTTGGCAACTAAATAAGAGCATCTGTCGCGCTTTAATAAACACAGATAGTAGTATAAGCTAGTTCTGCTAATTGAATTCATGCCGAATATTTATACATCAAGTTAAAAATGCAAGACAAGTGTTGCAGTAAGTAATGATTAAACAAGTTTTGAAAGAATTTCTTCTCTTCCAAATAAGGATATACCAATACCGAATAAGAAGAAATTAGCTACAAGAAAAGAAATCGTTAGAAATACTATCATTTGAGGTCCAAGAATCACTATACCCATAACTTGTCCAAATATCAACATGAAGAGAATGGGAATTGTTATGCCTGCACTTATTTGTTGTGCTTCTCTGAAGCCCTTAACCTTAGTTGATATCGTAACCGTTAAGCCAATGCTTGTAAGTGCTACTGTTGGAGAGAGACAGAAGACCAATAAAAGCCAGGTTAAATTTGGAAGGATTAGCTTTCCATTGAGTAATCTAAGCGAGTATAAGTCAACAACGACAGAGTATAACAAGAAAGAGACAGTTGTAGCTATAACAGCAGGAATAAAGGCAACTAAGACTTTTCCCATGAAGAGTTCATCGTCAGAGATTGGTGTTGCTAATAGCGCTTCTATAGTCTTCCTTTCTTTTTCTCCAGCAAAACTGTCAGAAGCTATAACGTCTGAAACCATGATGGGAATCACTAAG
The DNA here is from genome assembly GCA_011605715.1 of Nitrososphaerota archaeon. Taxonomy (GTDB): domain Archaea; phylum Thermoproteota; class EX4484-205; order EX4484-205; family JAAOZO01; genus JAAOZO01. The sequence goes on from JAAOZO010000039.1 coordinate 2,217, forward strand.
AAGAAAGGAGCTATAAAGTACTGTAGCATTATGTAGATTAACGCTTGCTGAATATTCATTTCTTTTATTTCAGTTTGAATGTTCTTAGGCAAGTTTTTCATCAAGTTTTCTATTCCAGCTAGTGAAGAAGCTGGCATAGAGATTATACTTGGAGTTGAAAGGATAAACATTGGAAGTAAAACTGAAATCATAAATGGTATGACGAAAATTGGCAACAGTATTTGCCAGTTCCTTCTGATTTCTCTCCAATCTTTCTTAAATATAAGTATAACTTTATTAATTCTCAACGTTGTTCCCCCTAACTATCCTTAAGTAAACATCTTCTAATGATTGATTGGCAACATTGACTGAAAGAATTAGCCCTCCATTGAGTACAACACTTTTTATTATTTCAGGCGTAACCTCTTCAGAAGCATTAAGGACTACTGATACTGTAGAAGTTGAATTATCTACTCTAATTTCTTTAACTTGCTTGAAGCACTTTATAGCATCAATAACTTTTTGGTCCAGCTTTCTTAAAGCAATTTTTAGAATTTTCTTATTCGTATTGCTAAGGAGTTCTTCTAAAGCTCCTAAAGCAATCTTTTTGCCCTTGTTAATTATCATAACTCTATTACATAACTTTTCAGCATCTCCAAGAATATGAGTAGAAAAGACGATTGTTTTCCCTTGCTTACTGAGAGATTTCATAAGATCTTTAATTTCTCTTGCAGATTCAGGATCAAGTCCTGAGGTTGGTTCGTCCAAGAAAATTATGTTAGGGTCGTGTACTAATGAACGTGCAATAGAAAGCTTTTGTTTCATACCTCTAGAAAATGTTCCAACTTTTTTATCTTTAAATTCCCACAAACCAAAAAATTCAAGTAATTCTCTTATTCTTCTTTTCTTTTGTTCACCTGAAACGTTATAAGCTTCTGCAAAAAAGTCTAAATTTTCGTAAGCAGTTAACCTTTCATACAAGCTTGGATTTTCTGTTTGAACTCCTACTATTTCTCTGACTCTAATAGAATCCTTAATTATATCGAAACCACCTACGATAGCAGAACCACTTGAAGGAGCCAGAAGACAGGTAAGAAGACGGATTGTTGTTGTTTTGCCGGCACCATTTGGACCCAAGACTCCAAAAATTTCGCCTTCTTCTACTTCAAAGTTTAACTTGTCTACAGCAACTGTAGAACCAAACTTTTTTGTTAATTCTAACGTTTCAATGGCGTGCATAACAAAGATACGCTTATCAGACTTATTTTACTATTTAACTATTTTGTTTGAAAACTAAGAAGTTAATTCTTGCCCAAGAAAGCAGAACAGCGAGATATAGTTTAAAAAGTTTAATTCCAATGTAGTAAAAGCAGAACTTTAGTTCTACAATTTAAACACAAACAATCATAGAGGAAGTGCAAAGCTTAAATATAGAGTGAGCATATACGTAAAGAACGTAAGTAACAAAATAAAAAGGCTATGAAGAAAAGAGGGTCGATGGAGTTGCCACTGGCGATGACATCGACTTACCCGTCTGAGCCCTGCACAAAGAAGTTGAAAAAACACCTTTAAAAGTAAAACTTTTTACTTAGAGGAAGTAATAAGCAACCTGCGTCACACTTTTCGTAACAGATTTTAACTTAAGAAAGACATAATTGCAATACTTAAATGTTGCAATTTGAAAATAAGAATATAAACTGCTCTGTTAACTTAAGCTTCATACCATCGCCCCTCTAAGCTTTTGAACTATTTTAATTACTTCCTCTTGGTTAAACAAGTGAAATAAGTTAAGCCATCTCCAAACGTGATCTAGTCTACAAACTTTCTTACTGCAAGGAAAGTAATCATCGAAGTTTTCAGTTCTATCCTTTAAGACCTGTACTTGTCTTTCTATTACTTCGAA
>JAAOZO010000084.1 GCA_011605715.1 Nitrososphaerota archaeon
CGCAATAATGTTTAAGGATAAACATAGCCAGCTTTACTTATTGTTCTCAAGTAAAAAAATCTTTTCTAGAAAAAGAATTGTTCCATATGTAAAGGCGATTGCAGTTTAAATCTTATAATCTACGCTTAAAAGGAGTTATAGTAAGTAAGGTTACGCCTGAAAGTGCAGACGCATACGAAGGAAAACGCATTTTACAAGAATACTCAACTGTCTTCTAGGCTACTCAAAAGGTTTTAGATTACTGGATCTTAAATTCCTTTACTAGGTTTATAAAAAACTTGTAGTTTTCGAGGCTAACGTCTGGGGGAACAGAATGGTCAGTACTAACTATGTACCTTCCTCCCTCTCGTATTACTCTAACTTTTTCGTAAAATTCTTTCTTTATTTCTTCTTTACTTTTAGATAAGACTCTTGCGTCAATGTTTCCGATAAATGCGAGCTTGTCTCCGTATAGCTTATTCAGTTCAACAACGTTCATTCCTGCTTTTGCTTCTAATGGTTGAAGAACAGTAAAGCCTGCTTCTATTATCTTTGGTAGCAGTCTTGTAACGTTACCATCTGTGTGCAAAACAACATTTAATTTTGGTCTTGCGCTTGATGTGATTTTCTTATGAGCTTTAAAAACGTAGCGTTCATAAGATAATGGAGAAAAGAATGGACCATTTTTGTATGCAATATCATCCCAGACCCATATTCCATCTATTCCAAAGTTTACTAATGCTGTTGCCATTTTTCCAAGGAAGTCTCCAAGTTTCTCAAAAATGTACTCTATAAGTTTTGGATCTTTATACATATAAACTAGTATTTTATCGACACTTTCTCCAAGGATATGTCTAGCATATTCAAAAGGACCTAGCAAAGATCCAAATACAAAAAATTTTTCCTGATAGCCTTTTATTGCTTTCTCAATTTCGTACTTAAATGGATACTTACTGCTTGTAATCCTAATTGGTAATTCTGGGTCGAGAAGAGGTTCTATTCTTTCTTTAAATTCTTCAACGTTACTAACTACCCCCTCTATCGGATGTGGAGTTCCACTTCTTCCTCTCCAAACTTTCATCTTTACTCCAAACGAATCTCTTATAATGTCAAATCTTTCGTTTCTTTCTATCAGAATTCCTTCATACTTTGGTGAAACATCGCATCCAAACAAGAAAATATCCATTCCAAAATAATCCTCTAGGTAAACATTATCAGGCATGCCTTCCTTTTTCCATCTGTCAACAGTCTCCGGCCAAGGGAAGTCTACGTAAGCTGGTCTGTCTACTCTTTCTCCATTTAATGTTGCATATACTCTTTCTCTTGAGTTCATTTTTCCTTGATGTTGTAGCACAGTACGAGTTTATAATTCTTATGTTAAATTATTCTTTTTAGAAGTTCACGTGCGAAGGTACTTAAGAAAAAAAAAGAGTTAGATTCTTTTTCTAAACTTATTTGCAGCATCGTATAATGTAACAATGTTTTCAATTGGCGTACCTCTAAGAATTGTATGGCTCGGCCTCAAAACATAACCTGTTGGTCCAAGCGTTTCTAAGGCTTCCCTTATTTCTTTTTCAACTTCTTCTTTACTCTTAAATGGAAGCCTTTGTACACTTATTCCTCCTTCAAAACTTATCCTATCTCCAAATTTTTCTTTTAACGTTTTTATATTCATAGCTTCAGGCTGAATTGGTTCAAGAACGTCTACACCTACTTCAATTAAATCAGGAATTATTGGCTCAATCCACCCGTCGCTATGAAAGTGGAAGAAAGCTCCTCCTTTATGTATTATCTTAGCAAGTTTTTCATACCTTGGTTTTAGAAACCTTCTCCACTGCTTAGGAGAAATAAGCATAGTTGTTTGTGCTCCAGCGTCATCTCCGTTGTAAACTTGATCTACACCAGCTTCAACTAGAAGCTTTGCTTGTTTGTAAGTTATTTCAAAAAGCTTGTCTAAAATAAACTCAACTTTTCTAGGCTCTAAAACCATTAGTCTAAATATTTCATTGTAGCCAAACAAAGCACATGCTTCTTCGAAGGATTGTAAAGTTCCTCCTATTACGCAGTAGTTTTCGTACTTTTTTCTGAACTTTTCAACGTAACTAAAGTCTTCTTCTTTTACTTCTGGGAAGTGATAGCTTTCTACTTCTATATGCTTTAGTGGATGATCAACATACATGCTTGTTAACCCGTCAAGCGAAGTAACTGAAACTACTCCAAACATATCCTTATGCAATCTTCTTCCACTTAAATCCACATACGTCTCTTCTTTGTAACCTCCTTTCAATCCAATACCTAGCCAAGATATACCTGGTAGAAAGCCTCTAAAGTCAATATTAAAGTGTTCAAGTAGTGCTTCACTATCTTTAAAGCTAAAGTAATTTAACAAGCTATTCAATGGTTCTGGAACATCAATCCATAAATTTATTGGAATTAAGTCGACTTCTTCTCTTTTTATCGCTCTATAACACCTTTCTCGCGAAGTAAGCAAAGTACTTCTCGCATAAACGTTCGCGATATTTAAGTATTGTTCTTTACTAAATTTAAAATTTTTAAATTAGTATTATTTTTAATGATTGCTTAGTTACCCCTTTAGTTTAGCACTTTTTCTTTTAGTACGTATCCTTTTATATCTAAAACTTCTTCGTATAATCGTCTTCTTTCTTCAAACTTTACGTTGATGCTCTTTAAGTCTACCTTTATTTCTTTGCCTTTTCTCTAAACTGTTTTTACTTTTTGTCTCTAGTTTTTGTAGAACTTAATCTTAAATAAGTGGCTTCAAAACTTTATATACTCCAAACTCAAGCTTAAATCACAAAAATGGAGAACAAAATAAAAGTGTTATACGTTGGAGATTCTGGTACGATGGCGCTAACTTATGTAGGATCACCTTTCTGGGTTGAGCAGAAAAATCTTGAAGTTTGGAACTTCGCTTTACCTTTACTAAACGCAATTAAGAATGATCCAGAAATAAGCGTTACCTACATGCCAACTTGGGAAGCTTATAAGAATTTTCCAAAAACTATAGAAGAACTTTCACAGTACGATGTGCTAGTTTTAAGCGATGTAGAATATGACACGCTAATATACTATCCTGAGTTTTATACGACGAGCAAGTATGGAGAATTTATAACAATGCCAAACAGAGTTAAAAACATAAGAGAATTCGTTAAGAAAGGTAAAGGACTAGCAATGCTCGGAGGCTGGCAAAGTTTTGCTGGAAAATATGGGCATGCGTTGTGGCAAGGTACTCCTGTTGAAGAAGCGTTACCAGTTAAGATGCTCGACAGAGATGACAGAGTAGAGACGCCAGAAGGTGCCAGTATAAGAGTTTTAAAAGAAGACCATCCTATCATGAAAAACATAGACTGGAAAAGTGTGCCTCCTCTATTAGGTTACAATAAAGTCTTTTTTAAGGAAGGTGCCGAGCTACTTGCAACAGTTGGAGATAAAGACGTGTTAATAGCAGTTCAAAGGTTTGGCGATGGTCGAAGCTTTGTCTTTGCTTCAGACCCAGCACCTCACTGGGGTATTAACTTCATGAAGTGGAAGTACTACGAAACTTTCTGGAAACAAGTTGTTAAATGGCTAGGTAAAGCTTTATGATACTTCAACTAAAAATTTGAACAAAATGAATTCTTCAAGAGAGGATAACATTCTGAGAGACTTATCTGAATTTGAGGATGAATTTAAAGGATACTCACGTGAGTGGATAAGTAAGTCGTGGACTGTTTGTTCTTATCTTGGAGTAGATTTCTGTTTTGAGGACTTGTATACAAAAATAAAGATTATCGAGAACAATATCTCCTATTTAAATGGTTTCGGAAGCTTTTGGATGAGCGAAGGCTTCTTAGAAAATTTCATAAAACTAAAAGATTTCAAAGTTATTTTAAGCCCAACAGAAGAAGAACTACAAAAAGTTACATCTCAATTTAACCTTGTTGTTCTCCTCGACAATAAGTCACATGTTTTCCAGAAACTTAAAGAAAAATATGTACCAAAAGAACATTCTGAAAAAGAAATATTTCTGTTCCAACTCGAAGATAGTACTTCTAATAAAATCTTTTTTGTAGTTGCAAAAACTATTGAACAATCTCAGAAGTTATTTAACGTTATGGAGGAAAGTAAAAGCATTCTAACAAATCATGAAATTCTAAAAGGTTGGTCTATGTGCACAAGCGGTAGGTACATGGTCACTCCATTGCCAAGACACCCCGCAAAACTTATATCTAATGCGTTAAGGTTAGGTTGTAGGTGGGCTTTCTTTGTTGGTCCTAATGAAGACTTAGCAGTAAACGAACTATTACCAAAAATTAAAGAAGTTGGCTTAGATTTCGCAGTTCTTTCTGGGCAATTTTCAGGCGATAGTAAAGCTCTTATGCTGGACTGGGATGGTTATCCTGATCCTCAATCTTCTGATATTATAGAAGCATGCAGAATGAAAAACAAAAAGGGAGGCATATTGTTTGGAGTATTTGGAAACCTTCTAGATTCAGATGTAGATGATTTAAAGAATAGCTTAGATGGTTATGCCTTTCACGAGGGTAATAGTGAACATATAGAAGAAATGAAGATGCCCTTCCTAGTTCTACCTTATCATACCGAATGGGGAGAATCACCTCCTTTGATGTGGTTGTTTGTAGATAAAGATAACCTACTTTCGCTTAAGGATAAAGTTAAAAAAGCGATTCTTACAAACAAAGCTGTTGGAG
>JAAOZO010000127.1 GCA_011605715.1 Nitrososphaerota archaeon
ACAGTGAACAACAAATCATCTGTCGTATCTTCTGAACCTCTAAGTTTTAACTTCTCTCTTAAGAAATCCCATAATACGTCGTTACCCTTTACATGACATGCGGTACCATGACAAACTTGAATCACGTGCTTACCAAAGGGCTTTAGTCTAAACTGGTGATAAAAAGTAGCTATGCCATAGATTTTAGAGAGAGGTATATTAATTTGTTGCGATAGAACAGCAAGATCTTCTTTTGGCAAGTAGCCAGCTTTCTTTTGAATTTCTTGCATAATTCGTATCAACGAAGACCTTTTGTTGCCGTATTTCTCTATGAGGCCTTCTATTTCTTCTTTCGTCAGCAATTTAACCTCCACATGAAGTAAAAGCAAAACTAAATAAAAATATCTCATGTTTTCTATTTTTAGAAAGTTCTCTGGGAACCTATTTTTTAGATATAATCACTATGAAGTAGTAGTTTAAGCAAGATAGGGGCATTTAAATCTTAAAAAATTTTACTACTAGTTTGCAGCTTGGGTTCCTCAACTTAGCGACTATTCTTCTATCTATGTCTGAAGCGGCTTTGCTACAAAGAACACCTACCGTTCTGCCGTCAACATACTTACTTTTTCTAAATACAATCGAAGTTTCACTTAGGAAAGAAAGCTTATCACTTCCATGACAAATGAAGCTATCGCTTTCTTCACCAACTTCAACAACAACTCTAAGAGTTGAAAGATTATGCTTTAAGAAGTCCTTAGTATCTGAACTTAACGAAAAGGCAGATTTGTTTGCTCTTATGCCAATTATACAATCGCCTTTTTTTGTCAAGTAATTTTCAGTTGTAACTTCTAAAGTAGAATGATGTGTAGCCCTTATGTTCTCATGTCCAAAAGCATGAATTTCTTCGAGGAGCAACAAGTTCTAACCTTACTGCATAAACCTTCCAAGACCAGTCTTCCTTTTTGAGAGTGAGTCTATAACAGGCTGAAGCGCATTTGAAACTCTTTCTTCACTAAAATTGTTTTCTTCAACTAAAAAAGAAATGATTTTTTCCTTGTCAGGTAGTGAGAAGCTTACGGTCTCAATATGCTTCACTGGAGGATTGAGGAAAAAATTGTAAACTTCTTCTAAATAATCGGGAAAAGGAATCTTTAGTTCATTAAAGATCGCTCTCAAAGAAGAATGAGTTTTTACCAACGAAAGAGCTTTTTTGGGTCCAATTCCTTTTACACCCTCATAAAAATCAGTTCCAACCAAAATTCCAACCATAACCAGTTGCTCTAGAGTAATTCCAAGTTCACTTAAAGATTTTACAACGTCAACCAATTCGGGCTTAACTTCTACGTAAGCTTTCTTTCCTGGTAATTTTCTTCTACCAGAAATAGCTAAATTTCTTGCTATTAACGAAGCTCCAAACAAGGCAGAGTCATAATCTTGGCTTGCAACTGCATAAGTAAGCCCAATCTTATTAAGATAAGCGGCTTGGGCCTCACCTTCAGAAGGAGCTTCTATAACTGGTAAACCCAAAAGAGTAATGAGCTTCTTCGCAGAAGAAAGAATGTATTCATCAACAGAAAGAGCTCCTTGAGCATACTTTCGGGCTTCTTCTAAGTTACCAGATTGCAAAGCCTCTTCATATTTTTCATAGAATTCTTGCCTTCTTTCTCTCCTAGCTTCTATTTCTTTCTGTTTAAATTTTGGTGGAGGACCATCGAACACAAAAAGAGGTTTTATGTTGAAAGTGAGCAAATTACAGATTCTATAAAATAGGCCAGAGAGATGGCTTGTAATTTTTCCTTCCTTGTTCGTGAGAGGATGACCATCCGGACCTCTTATTATAGACAAGAACTGATAGAGCGTGTTATGGCCATCTACAGCTATTATTTTTCCTGAAAATCTTTCTAACTCAACTTCTTCTCTAAGTAGTAGAGGGCCTATTTCTGTTCCCATCTATCCTTTAACTAAGAGTAAAGGCAGAAGGAATTATAAATCTTTATGAATTAAAGTTTACTCCCTTAAGTACTTTACAATCATTCCTTTCTTTGTAGTACGGGTAACTACTACTTCTCCAAGAAGTTCAAGCTTCATTAGGTAGTAAAGGATTGTTTCTTCACTTACCTTTGAAGAAAGCTCTTTGCTTACTCTTTTTAACGTTCTAACGAGGTCGTCAACATAAATTGAATGATTGTTCTTAAGTATTTCAACTATTTCATAAAGAATTTCTTGTTCCTGGGGATTCAAAAGGGTTCTCTCACATCTACAAATCTTCTAACATTTTCTATATAAACTTCACCAACGCCACTTATTGCCTTTATTTTATCTTCATAAGCTTGGCTAACGCCTTCTTCTTCAGGTGCAGTAATATTCAAGATTAAGGAGTTTATTCCATAAGCTACAGGTTCTTGAGTATAGTTAATTATTTGCTCGTTTGGAAAGGCCTGTTTTATCATCTCTAGAACCTTATCTAACTGAACTTCGTCGCTATCGGGAAAAATCTTTATTGTCATAATAACCTTTCTTGCCATTCTTTTTCACCTCCTATGGCCCCACAAACCCACATTTGGGGCAAGTGTACTCTCTTACAAACATCCTATTCTTGTAGCTTCGCCATATTGTAACTTCACCGCAATTAAAGCACTTAAACTTGGTGAATTTCTCATGTGGGTCTATTTTTTTGTTAGA
>JAAOZO010000242.1 GCA_011605715.1 Nitrososphaerota archaeon
TATGGTGGACTCGATATTCTCAAGAGATTTTATGCTTCTTCAGGGAATTGTAGTTGTATTTGCAGTTATTTTTTTGGTAGTTATGATTTCTGTTGACATCTTACAAAACATTATAGACCCAAGGTGTAAGATGGGATGATAGAAAGAGAAACGCTCTTAAAAGAAATGAATGAACACAAAAGAACAATAAAGATAGCAACATGGAAAACTTTTAAAAGAAATAAGATTTCATTCTTATCTTCTCTCATAATCTTAGGTGTGGGTGCTTTGTCTGTACTAGGAATTTTCTATACACCATACGACCCATACAAGCCAAGCTTTTCTGAAGCGTTGATGCCACCCTCTCTGACGCACCCATTGGGAACTGATTGGTTAGGAAGAGATATCTTAAGCAGAATAATAGCAGGAGGAAAATATACACTAGGGTTGGCATTTGTTGCGATAGTTATTGGAGCAACAATTGGAACATTTCTTGGACTTGCCTCAGGCTATTACCTAGGGCTCATCGGAGCAACCATACAAAGAATTACAGAAGTATTCTTAATTCTTCCAACGTTGATAATGGCTACGCTTTTTGCTGCAATACTTGGAACAGGGCTTCTTAGTACTCTTCTTGCAGTTGCAATACCAATAATTCCCGTATATGCGAAGCTTGTTCACTCTGCAACTTTAAGAGTTAGAAACGAAGATTACATTGAAGCTGCAAAACTTCTTAAGAAGAGCGGTCCCTACATAATGTTTAATCATATACTTCCAAATATTCTGCACATCATCATCGTTCAGACAACATACTACATGGGAACAGGAATACTAACAGTTTCAGCTTTAGGATTCCTTGGGCTTGGAGTGCCAAGTCCTACACCAGAATGGGGAACAATAGTTGGAGATGCAAAAGGTTACATTTTCTCATATCCCTATGTTGTGTTCATTCCTGGAATACTGATTGCAATCGTTGTTGTTGCATTTAACATTCTTGGAGATGGGTTAAGAGAAGCTTTGGATCCAAAGTTGAGGCGGTTGCTATGAAGCTACTAGAAGTAGAGGACCTTAGTGTAGAGTACCATCTTCCTCAAGGCAAAGTTAAAGCTGTAGATGAGGTAAGCCTTACCATAGACAAAGGAGAAGTTGTTGGTGTTGTTGGAGAAAGTGGATCTGGAAAATCTACTCTTGCACATGCAGTTATAAGGCTCGTAAGACCTCCAGGTAAAATAGTTGGAGGAAGAGTTTTGTTCAATGGACAAGACTTATTGAAGTTAAACGATGAAGATATTAGGAAAATTAGAGGAAAAGAAATATCTATGATATTTCAAGATCCTTCTTCCTACTTAAATCCTGTTTACCCTGTAGGATTTCAAATAGCTGAAGTATATGAAGCACATAACAACACAAACATGAAAGAACTCAATGGGGAAGTTGTTTCGCTCTTAAAAAAGGTAAGAATTACGGACTCGGAAGTTAGAGTTGGAAGCTATCCCTACGAGCTTTCCGGTGGAATGAAGCAAAGAATTCTAATAGCAATGGCAATAGCTCTTAAGCCTAAGCTTCTCATAGCAGACGAACCTACTTCTGCACTAGATACAACTATCCAAGCTGAAATCCTTTCTCTTCTAAATGAGCTTAAAGAAGAGTATGGCTTGTCTATATTGTTCATAAGCCACGATATTGGAGTTGTTTCTAAGATTGCAGATAGGATGATAGTAATGTATGCTGGAAAGGTTGTAGAGGAAGGTCCTGTGAGAAGGATTGTAGAAGAGCCACTGCACCCTTACACAAAGGCACTTGTATTGGCTACAAAAACAGCAAGGAAGAAAAAACTGTTCTCGATACCTGGGACACCACCAGACATGTTCAACTTACCTAAAGGTTGTACATTCTATCCTAGATGTCCTTACGCTAAGGAAACATGCAAGGAATGGAATTACAAGATGATAAGAGATCACGAAGGAGGTGTTGCATGTGCAATTTATGAAAATACTGGAAGCAGTTAACGTTCATAAGTACTTCCCCTTAGACATCTTTGGAAGAAAGAAGATAAGAGCTGTTGACGATGTTTCAGTGTACGTTACTCCCTCTGAAACTTTGGCGATAGTTGGAGAAAGCGGCTCTGGAAAGACTACGCTGGGGAGAATTCTTTCTGGACTTATTAAGCCTGACAAGGGAAAAATACTATACAAGGGCTATGGCTTCAATGGCTTTCATGGAAAGGTTCAGATGGTCTTTCAGAATCCAGACTCTTCTTTGGATCCATCTTGGCAAATTTACGATATAGTTTCAGAGGCAACGAACAACAAAAGCTTAGAGTCTGTCGCAGAAGCGCTGGAGACTGTTGGATTAAACCCAGCATATGTAACGAAGTATCCTTATGAGCTTTCTGGTGGTGAAAAACAAAGGGTAGCTATAGCTAGAGCAATAGCAACAGAACCAGAAGTAATAATCTTAGACGAGCCTGTATCAGCCTTAGATGCCTCAATAAGAGCACAGATCCTAAACTTATTGCTAGACCTTCAGGAAAAGAAAGGCTATACTTATGTACTAATCGACCACGACCTTGGAAGAGTTTGGCATATAAGCGATAGAGTTGTTGTAATGTATGCTGGAAAGGTTGTAGAGGAAGGCAAGACAGAAGAAGTTTTTCAAAACCCTAAGCATCCTTACACCATGATGCTTTTAAGTGCATCAACTTCTAGCATACCTAAGCCAAAGATTCACGTAGACATACAGGGCGAACTTCCAAGTTTGATCGATCCTCCAAGTGGTTGCAGATTCAGAACAAGATGCCCATTTGCTCAAGAAAAATGCAAAACAGAAGAGCCACAACTTTATAGTACTTCTAGCGAGCATAAAGTCGCTTGCCATCTATTTGAAAAATTTTAGCTAAATTCTTAGAAGTTTTAGCTTAAGAGTTCTTAGGAGTACTTCTAGACTATAATATAAAGTTTATGCTCTTATCCGAAAAATTTATTTATTACCATAATAAGCAAGTGAAGAAAAAAGAAAAAATTTATATACTTCAAATGCTGTTAAAGCCTCTATGACAGCCACCCTAATAAGAGCTCCAAAACTAGTAGACATAGAGAACAAGAGAATCTTAGACAATATGGAAGTTCTAGTAGAAGATGGAAAAATAAAAGAAGTTGGAAAAATAAATTCAATAGACATTAAAGAGGCTCAAAAGATAGAGTTTGAGGAAGGCTATCTTATGCCAGGACTGATAGATGCGCATCTTCACCTAATGGGAGGTAGGAGTGAAAACTATATAGAAGAAAGCCTAATCGTGCCTGATGGACTAAAAATAATAAGAGCAGTAAACGATGCAAAAGCGTTGTTAGATGCAGGTTATACTACTGTTAGGGACTGCGGAAGTTCTGCTGCGCCCCACGTTAGAGAAGCAATAAGAGAAGGCGAAGCTGTTGGGCCAAGAATTCTTACATCAATTTTCATACTTACTCAAACTTTTGGGCATGGTGATTTTCATAGCATACCAGAAGAGTGGGTTGACGCAAGAACCTCTGGAAGAGGCTCTACTTTAATTTGTGATGGAGTTGAAGAATGTAGAAAAGCTGCAAGACATGCTTTTAGAGAAGGAGCAGACTTCATAAAGATTTGTACAACGGGAGGTGTTATGAGCCAAAAAGATAAGCCAGAGAATACGCAGTTTACTGTAGAAGAAATAAGGGCAATAGTTGAGGAGGCAAATCACGTAAACAGCTATGTTGCATCGCACGCTCAGGGAACAGAAGGAATAAACAACGCTCTAAAAGCGGGAGTTAGAACAATTGAGCATGCAATTTACCCTGATGAAGAAACTGTAAAGCTTGGAAAAGAAAAAGATGCGGTGTTCGTACTAACTTTAACTATCGCAAAGACTATTGCAGAAGTAGGAGAAAAGGAAGGGTATCCAAAGTGGGCAGTTGAAAAGGCAATTCAAGCGATGAACGACTACGTAAAGAACATAAGATTCTTGGTTTCAAATGGAGTAAAGATTGGATTGGGTACGGACTTCATGGGTTCAAAGCTAACGAAGATGGGAACTAACTCAAGAGAGCTTGTAACTTTGGTTAAGGATGCCAAGCTAGACCCCTGGCTGGTTCTTGAAGCTGCAACCGCCAACAATGCGAAGGCATGTGGACTTGAAGGTAAGACAGGACTTATAAAGAAAGGTTACTTTGCAGATATCATATTGGTTAAAGAAAATCCTGTTGAAAAAATAGAAACATTGCTAGACGCTAACAATATTACCTTCGTAATGAAGGAAGGAAAGGTATACAAGAAACTGTAAAAGTGATCAAGAGAAAGAATTAATGGGTTTTTAGTTATTCAAATACGATTCAACTAGCTTACCAATTTCTAAGTGACAAAAACTAAGGCCTATAGCTCTTACGATGATGAGGTTTCTAATTTAATGAGAAAAACTAAAAAAGGATAACTATGCTTACTATAATTATTGGAAGGTATTTACACTTTATGATCGTGAATAAAATTTTTAAGATTGTTAATTTAGGAAAGCTTAGCGGTAGTGCTTTGCCATTTCCTCGTTTCCAGGAACAGAGAGTACTGCATCTATTACGTGGTTTACCTGCTCAGTTGACTTTGTTCTAGGGTCTACGATTATCCACTCGAATAGCTTTTCTCTTCCTCCTTCCAAGAATGCTTCTAAGGCCCACTCTGCACGCATCATCCTAGGA